>JBOGGT010000077.1:0-9130 GCA_050744225.1 Acidimicrobiales bacterium
GCGCTGTTGCTGGCCGAGATCGCCCGGCCGGGGACCTTTGCGGGCATCTACGCCTTCGAGCCGGTGGTCTTCGCGCCTCCCCCGTCGGGCGTGTTGGACCTCAGCTCCCCGCTGGCGGACATGACCCGGCGGCGCAGGGAGTCCTTCGGTTCCCGGGAGGAGGCCCACGCCAATTTCTTGTCCAAGCCGCCCCTGTCCGGCTTCGACCCTGCAGCCCTGCGGGCTTACCTGGACCACGGCTTCGAGGAGCTCGCCGGGGGCGAGGTCCGGCTGCGCTGCGGGCGCAACCACGAGGCGGACATGTACATGGCGGGCCGGGCTCACGACGCCTGGGACCACCTGGGCGAGATCGCCTGCCCGGTGACCGTGGCCTACGGGGAGCGCTCCGACTTCATGGACGCCGCCAGCGCCGGGGAGCTGGCGTCACGCCTGGCTCGGGGCGAGGTGGAGTTGGTTGGCGGGGTGAGCCACTTCGGTCCGATGGAGCGGCCCGGCGAGGTGGCGGGCTCGGCCATGGCCGCCTTCGCCACTGGTGGCCCGGCCACGGGTAGGCGGCGGGTCCGCGACAGCGATACACCCATGGCCTAAGATTGCAAGTGTGAGCTTTCCACTGCCCGTCTCGTTGTCGCCGTCCAAGGTCAGCTCATTCAAGGACTGCGCCCTCGCCTTCCGCTTCTCGGCCATCGACCGCCTGCCCCAGCCGCCGTCACTACCGGCGGTTACCGGGACGCTGGTCCACCGGGCACTGGAGCACCTTTTTTGGGAGGTTGGCGCGGGGACCCGCTCCCTCAGTGCCGGCCAGCAATGCCTGGACGCCGCCTGGGCAGAGATGGGCACCGACCCCGAGTGGATCGGCCTCGGCCTCGACGAGGAGGGGGCCGCGGCGATGCTGGCCAACGCGCGGGTGCTGGTCGAGCGGTACTTCACCATGGAGGACCCAGACTCGGTGAACGCCATCGGGACCGAGCTGTGGGTCGAGGCCGAGCTGGGCTCGCTGCACCTGCGCGGGATCATCGACCGGCTCGACCTGGACGCCGACGGAGGCCTGGTGGTCACCGATTACAAGACCGGCAGGGTTCCCGGTCCGGCCCAGGAGCAGGCACGCCTCGCCGGGGTCCACTTCTACTCGTTCCTCTGCGAGCAGGCCCTCGGGGTGCGCCCGGCGAAGATCCAGTTGCTCTACCTGCGCGACCGGGTGATGATCTCCACCGAGCCGTCCGAGCAGTCCACCCGTGGAATGATGATCCGGACCAGGGCGGTGTGGAGCGCGGTGGAGCGTGCCTGTGCCAACGAGGACTTCCGGCCCCGCCCGTCGGCTCTGTGCAGCTGGTGTGCCTTCCAGGCATGGTGCCCCGCGTTCGGCGGAGACCCCGCCCAGGCGAGTGTCGCCGCCGGGCAGCTACTGTCCGCCTGATGCCGGAGCTGGTCGAGGGCTTGGACGCCAGGGTCGCGGGTTTCGCCAGGGTCGCGGGTTTTGACGCCAGGGTCGCGGGCTTTGACGCCAGGGTCGAGGAGGTCGTCGAGCGGCTCCGGGGTCGGCCCGGCCTCGACCGGGTCTTTTACACCGCCACCGCGGTCGGGGACCACAGCCTGATCTGGTTGGTCGGAGCCGGTATCCGGGCGGCGATCTCCCCCAGCTACCGGCCAGCCGCGACCCGCCTGGCGGTGACGCTCGGCCTTGAGTCGGTCCTGGTGAACGGCGGGATCAAGTCGGTCTTCCGCCGCCAGCGCCCCGCCCTGGAGGGCGAGCACCCGCACCACATCCGCCAGCCGCTCACATCCAGCTTCCCGAGCGGCCACGCGAGCTCCGCGGCCTGCGCGCTGGTCCTGCTGGCCGATGGTGACCCGGTGTGGCCGGTGTATTCGGTGGTGGCCGCGTTGGTGGCGGCCAGCCGGCTCTACGTGCGTATCCACCACGGCTCCGACGTGGTGGGCGGGGTCGTCGTCGGCACCCTGCTCGGCCTGGCGGTCCGCAGGCGGTTTCCGCTGAGCAGGCCCTGAGTGCCTCGGACTGACACCTAACCTATCGTGGTGGATGTGAACGCGGCCGCAGCCCGGAGCGGACCCGTGTCCCGTGAGGTTCTGGAGCGCCTGCGGGGCGCAGATCCGGGGGCGCGCTGGCGTCGGGTGGCACTGCAGGTGAACCCTTTCAGTTATCGGGAGGCGCACCTCAGGGCCGGCCGGGCTGGCAAGTACGCCGACGAGGGTGCTTACAACCAAGCCCTGGTCGCCGCCCTGGCCGCCACGGTGGACGCCATCGGGATCACCGGTCACCTCGGTGACACTCCCGATGCCCGCTCACTGGGGCGGTTGGCTGTTGAGGCGGGAGTGACGGTCTTTCCCGGAGTTGAGGTGGAGTGCGACGGGGTGCACGTTCTGTGCCTGTTCGATGCAGATGCTGGGTTCGACGCGGTGGCGGCATTCCAGCACTGGTACACGGGAGACAGCGCCGAGCACGGCTGCGCCCTCGCGTCGCTCCTGGAGCAGGCGGGCAAACATCATTGCATGATGGTCCCGGCCCACGTGCAAGCCGCCAAGGGACTCCTTTGTGAGATGAGCGGGAAACAGCTGGCGAACGTTCTCGCTTCGGAGCACCTTCATGTCATGGCTACCTACCAGCCGGCTGAGTCGATGGATCCTGGACACCAAGAATACCTGCAGGCCGCCAACGCGGGCCGCGACGCGCCGTTAGGCCTCCTCGCGGCCAACGACGTCAGCGATCCACAAGACGTGGGCAAGTCCAACTCCACCTCTTGGCTACGGCTCAGCGAGCTCAGCCTGGACGGCCTGAGCTGCGCCTTCAGTGACCCCGCATCCCGGGTGCTGGCTCACGGGGCGGTACCCCTTAGGCGACCGGGGGTTCGCGCTCTTACCTGGGAGGGAGGCTTCCTGGACGGCATCACCGTTGGTTTCAGCGACGCCCTAACGGTCCTTATCGGTGGCCGCGGGGCGGGCAAGTCCACCATTGTCGAAAGCATCCGTTTCGTGATCGGAGGGCAACCCAGCACCGAGATCGCTCGAAAGCGGCATGAGCAGGTGATCGCGGGAGCCCTGCGCGAGGGAACCAGGGTAACCATGCTCTACGCCGACGCCTCAGGGGAGGACGGGATCGTGTCACGCACGGTTGGAAGCGCACCCATCTGGTTGGACGCGAACGGCCTGGTTACCGCATCGCCCTCCAAGCCGCCGCGGATCGAGGTCTACGCCCAGCACGAGCTGTCCGACCTGTCGGAGGGACAGGAAGGTCGCTTGCAGCTGCTCAGCCGGTTCGTAGACCCGCGCCCGGATGTCGAAGAGGCCGTCCGACGGACCCAGGAGGAGCTGAGAAGCCTGACCGAGCGGCTGATCAAGGCACGCCGCCTGGAGGCTGAACTGGCGGAGGAGGTCGCGGCTATCCCTGAGCTGGAGGCCAGGCTGGAGCGCTTGAGGGAGTCAGGCATCCACGATGTGGCCGAGCGCCACGCCGCCGTCGACGGAGAATCGGCGTTGTTTGATCAGGCCAGCCAACGGATTGCCAACCTCGGCGAGGCCATCGACTCTCTCGAACAGGCCCGCCTCGCTGGAGATGGGCTGCTGAGAACGGCTCTTGAGGATGGGACCCCGTCCGCGGACCTCGTGGCTCGACTGGCTGACGCCCTGAACGAGCTGGATACCTGCGTGGTCGGCAATGCGAAGGTGATCCGCAGCGCTGCAGGCAAGGCCAAGAGTGTTGTCGACGCGACCGTCACCGCGTGGGCCACCCGCCGGGCGGAGGCCAAGGAGGCCTACCAACTGCTGCTCCGCGAGTTGGCCGAACCAGCTGGCGCTCAGGCTTTCGTGAGCATCCAAGCAGAGCTGGATCGTCTCCGAGGCCGATCTTTGCTGCTCTTCACTGCCAGGGACGAGGGAGCCCGCACCACCGAGGAACGGACCCGAGCGATCGGTGCGTTCCGTGATGCGCAGGAGAACCGGCTGACTTACTACCGAGCAGCTCGGGACCGCGCAGCTGCGGCGGTGGGAGACCAGCTGCGGGTGTCGGTCAACCCCAGCGGCGATCGCGCGGAGCTGCGCCAGGCCCTGGATCGCCTCGGGGGCCGCACCTCCGAGGCCAAGGCCGCGCTGTGCGACCCGGACAGGCCCATCTCCATCCTGGGCCAGGTTGAAGCGCCCGGCCCTGGCGCTGGGATCGAGGTGCCTGGGCTGGTGACCACGGCACGGCGCAGCGCCGAGGCCCTCTCCGCCGCTTTCGGGCTGCCCTCTGCCCAAGCCGCCCGCATTGCCGGAGCAGGCGATGCGACCCTGGATCGATGGGAGGCCATCGACCTGCGTCCGACGGTGAAGCTGTCCTTGAAGGTGGGCAAGGATGGCGCCACGCCCGTGTACAGGGAGGTGGGCACCTCCCTGTCGATCGGGCAGAATGCCACTGCCCTGCTGCGCCTGCTGCTGAGCGGGGGCATTGGCACCTTGGTCGTCGACCAGCCTGAGGACGACCTGGACAATCGGTTCGTGCATAGCCAGGTGGTGAGCGACCTGAGGCGCGAGAAGCATGTCCGCCAGATCATCGCCTCCTCCCACAACGCCAACATCCCGGTGCTGGGAGACGCCGAGCAGATCGTGGTCCTGGAGCCGGACCCAGAGGGGCCCGGCTCGGGTAACGTGAGGACCGTCGGCTCCCTGGATCGCCTGGCGGTGCGTGAAGCAGCGGCGGAGATCCTCGAAGGTGGGGCCGAAGCGCTCCGGCGCCGTTTCCGCAGGTACCACCTGAGCGAGCCGTGAACCGGCTCGACGTGCTTGAGCTGATCTCGGGTGGCGAGGGCTCCAGGGTCGAGTTCAAACGAAAACTTGGGGACAGTCGGGACTTCGCCAAGGAGCTGGTGGCCCTGGCCAACCTCGCCGGCGGGACCCTTTTGGTGGGCGTGGATGACGACCGGACAGTCCCCGGCCTCGACCGGAGCGATCTCGAGGCCTGGGTGATGGAGGCCTGCCGGACCAAGATCCGCCCACCGATCATCCCGTATTACCAGGAGGTCGAGGTCCGGGCCGGTGTGAGGGTGGCGGTCATCGAGGTCGAGCGAGGCTATTCGGTTCATTCTGTCTGGCACAACCAACGCCACACCTACTACATCCGGGTCGGCTCCACCTCCCAGGAGGCCAGGCCGGAGGAGTTGGCGCGACTCTTCCAGCAGCGAGGTGCGTTGCGGGCGGAGGCCCAGCCGGTCAGCGGGGCCACCCTGGAGCACTTGGACCTGCGGCGTCTCGCCGAGTACTTCACAACGGTGCGAAAATAGGAGCCCCCGGCCGTCTCGGAGGCCGATGCCTGGGTTCGCCTGCTGGTGAACACCGAGTACATGCACGAGTCGGCTCAGGGTGGTCCACCGGTGGCGACGCTCGCCGGCTTGGTGCTGTTCGGCAGTGCAGTGCACAGGTTCGCCCCTGGTGCGGCCATCGACCTGAACAGCTACCCAGGCCGCGAGAAGGGCTACGCCACCCGCGACCGCTCCGAGCTGGTGGGTCCGCTGACCCCGCTTGGCCCGAGGACTGCGCGCACCGAGGGCGGCATCGTGGAGGAGGCGATGAGCTTTGTCACCAGGAACCTCGGTGTCTCGGCCCACATAGACGAGCTGGGGCGACGGATCGACCGCTGGGAAGTTCCGCTCGAGGCGGTTCGAGAGACCATAGTCAACGCAGTGGTACACCGGGACTACCTGCTCGCCGGTTCTTCCGTGGAGGTCGACCTCTACCCTGATCGCCTGGAGGTCACCTCGCCCGGGAGGCTGGTCAACGGGATCACCCCAGAAGGGATGCGACAGGGCGTGCGCGCAAGCCGGAACGAGCTGATCAAAGACACCCTGCGCGACTACGGGTTCCTGGAGAATCGCGGGATGGGGATTGCGTACATCGTGATCGGAGCGATGCGCGCCCACAACGGGACCGAGCCGGAGCTGACCGTCCTGGACCACGAGCGGTTCAGGGTTCGCCTGTGGATCGACCCGCCGCAGTGACCCCTTGGCTCGCGTGCCTGACATACGACGATGCTGTTGGGAACCGGCGGGCGCAGCTGGGGGTCAAGGTGGGTGATGCGATCGTCGCGCAAGTCTTCGTTGGTTGGCGCCGTGCTCTTGGCCCTTGCTCTCGCCGGGTGCTCGGCGGCGGGCATTCGACCCGGCAGTCCCCCGACAAGCAAGGGCGAAGGTCCGCTGGTCCCCACCCTGGCCGCAACCTCGAACTGCACGAGCCCCAGCTCCTCCGCCGGCTCCGGACCCTCTGACAGTACCGTCGGGCCACAAGCCTTGAGGGTCACTGCCTCGTGCCCGGTCAGCGCCCAAGGGGCGGCTTCGGGGACAGCTCCAACCCAGTTCAGCGGCGTTTCCTTTGCCGGCACGGCCACCGGGTGGGCTGCGGGCGTGCTCTGCGCGTCGCCCGAGGATGCGCACTGCGGCGGGGTCATCGAAGGCACCGCCAACGGGGGCAACACGTGGGGGCTCCAGTACCGGGTCCCGAACCCGGTCACCCGGGTCCAGGCGATCGACGCGACCCATGCGGTGGCTCTCACCAGTGCCGGGAAGGGCTGCCCGGCCGGCGAGGGCACCTCTTGTACCAGCGTCGTGCTTGCCGCCTCTGTTCCCAGCAAGGCCGCAACCGGCTCCATCGGCGGCGGCTGGGCCGCCAAGGCGGCCATCCACGCCGACGTGGACGACATCTCGTTTTCCACCCCGAGCGCCGGGTGGGCTGCCGTGCGCGGCTGCGGGTTGATCGAGACCACCGCACCTTGTCCGGGCCAGGTACTGGGGACGACCGATGGCGGGAGCCACTGGGGCGCCGAACTGAACACGCCCGGGCCGATCATCGCGCTGGCCAGTCTCGGATCGGAGGTCTGGGCAGTCGAGGCGGTGCCTGGACAGACTCCCGTGAAACAGCCTTCCGGCTACATCCCGGCCGGTCCCCCCGCCCAGGTCTATTTCAGCAGCGACGGGGGAGAGCACTGGGGTCCGATTGCGACGATCGCCGTGCCGGACGACTACGAGGCCTCGGGCCTGCAGGCGCGCCTGAGCTTTACGCTCAACGGCCCCGCCGGTCCCGTCGGGATGCTCAGCCTGTTCAACGGCCAGAGCTGCGCGATGCACGGATGCGGGGTGGCCGATCTCTTCCGCAGCGCCGACGGCGGCGCCAAGTGGGAGCCGGTAAGCCCCAAGCTGGACACCACTTACGACGCGGGCTGCGGACCCGACGCCCCGCCACTGTTCGCGACCGACGCCAACGGGGGCTGGCTGACCACTGCTTCGGTCTCGCTGGCCGCCTGTTCCCCGCCCGCCACGACGCTGTACTCGTCCGCCAATGGCGGGGCCTCGTTCACCATTCTGCACACCTGGACCGGGCTTGGCCTGGCGGCGATGGCGTTTCCCGGCGCCAACCAAGGGTGGGCCGTCAGCGCCTTCAGCGGGGTGATCATCCACACCACCGATGGCGGCGCCACCTGGACCCAGCAACTCCCCGCAACGAGCCCCATCACCGCTATCGACTTCACCAGCGCGGCGACGGGCTGGGGCGTCGGAACCGCCGCCGACGAGGGCGCGGTGCTGCGCAGCGACGACGGGGCCGGCTCCTGGAGCGTGGTCGCCAGCCTGCCCGGCGTCGTCGAGGGACTCAGCGCTCTGAGCGCCACCCACGCCTACGTTGTGGACGAGTCGTCTCCGAGCGCCGATTGGTCGATCATGGCCACCACCGACGGCGGGACAACCTGGAGCACGCTCTACACCCTCGCCCACCGGCCCGGCCAGGCGTCCGACGCGGTGGCGGCATTCCAGATGATCGACGCAACCCAAGGGGTGATGGTCACCACCCCTCCCCCTGGACCGGTGGGCCTGGTCACCGGCCTGCCCCCGGCGACCCTGCTCAGCACCAGCAACGGCGGGCGGACCTGGGGCCATCCCCACCCGCTGCCGGTGGGAAACAACGACCAGCTGGCCACGCCCGACGGGGTGAGCTTTTCTTCGCCGAGCACCGGTTGGGCGGTGATCGGGGACGAGCTGTTGGGAACCGCTGACGGGGGTGGACACTGGTCGGAGGTGGGAACTGTGCAGGATTACTCGAATGATCTGGGGGTGGATCGGGTCTCGGCCAAGGTCGGCTTCGTCACGGTGCCCGGCGGGGAAACCTCCGGCGGGCAGAGCGCACCCTCGTCCGTGCTCGCCACCACCGACGGCGGGGCGACCTGGCGGCGCTACGAACTGCCGCTCGTGGTCAGGCCCGGGGTGTCGGTGCAGACCGGGTGGTTGCAGGTGAGCATGCTGGGCGCGTCGCGGGGCTGGTTGCTGGCCAACGGAACGGTATTGCGCCTCGCGCTCTAGATTGGGCCCTATATGATCTCCTTCACCCTGAACTGGGACTACCGCTGCCCGTTTGCCCGCAACGCCAACGAGCACGTGATCGCCGCGCTGCGGGGCGGATCCGACTGGGAGGTCCAGTTCCTCCCCTTTTCGCTTACCGCCATCCACGCCACCGAGGGCCAGACGCCGGTCTGGGAGGACCCTGCCAAGGCTCCTGAGCTCCTGGCCCTGCAGGTTGGAATGGTGGTTCATGACTGGTTCCCCCAGTATTTCTGGGATGTCCACCTGGGGATCTTCCGGGCGCGCCACGAGGAGGACCGCGACATCAACGACGAGGAGGTCCTGCGCGACGTGCTGCGGCCCTGCGGCCTCGGTGGCCCGGTCTTCGCCCTGATCTGCGAGGGGTGGCCGATCGAATCCCTACGCAAGGCGCACGAGGCGCAGGTGGCCGAGCACGAGACCTTCGGGGTGCCCACTTTCGTGATGGGCGACGATGCGGTCTTCGTCCGGCTCATGACCCGGCCGGAGGGTGACGCCGATCTTGCCCAGCGCACCATCGGACAGGTGCTGGACCTCTTGGCCGACTCGCCCGAGCTGAACGAGTACAAGCACACCACCGTCCGTCGTTAGCGGGCTAGCCTGTCCCGGCGCTGCAGCGCACGCGCCAGCGCCTCTAGCTCAACGGCAGAGCAACGGACTCTTAATCCGCAGGTTCTCGGTTCGAATCCGAGGGGGCGCACCAAGAACAAGCAGTGGTGGATGTCCGTCAAACCGGGGTACCGTCATGGTTCGGGCCAGCGATCGGGTGCCTCAGGGATCCTTTA
>JBOGGT010000078.1:0-7208 GCA_050744225.1 Acidimicrobiales bacterium
CACTGGGGCGGGTGGATGGTTGAGTCACTCCGAAGGCTGCCGCTCGGAACAGTCAGCATAAAGATTGGCAGTGGCGCCACGCCCAGGGGTGGCAAGTCCGTGTACGCCAGGATCGGTGTCTGCTTCATTCGTTCACAGAATGTGGTCGACAATCATTTCGAGCAAGCGGGCTTGGCTCACATCGATGACGCAGCAGCGGCAGCTTTGGGGGGCGTTGATGTTCGGGAGGGTGATGTCTTGCTGAACATCACAGGCGACTCCGTCGCCCGCTGCTGCTTGGCACCAGCCACCGCAATACCAGGTCGAGTAAGCCAGCATGTGATGATCGTCCGTCCCGATCCGTCGGTCGTGGTCAGCCGATACCTCCAGGCACTTTTGACAGAACCCATTATGAAGTCGCGTCTTCTGGCGCTCGCTAGCGCGGGCGCAACCCGACCAGCGTTGACAAAGGCCCACGTCGCGTCTTTGCAGATCGACCTGCCGCCCCTCAGCGAGCAGCGGGCGATCGCCGAAGTGCTCGGGGCCCTCGATGACAAAATCGAAGCTGACTTGAAAGCCATCGAGCGCTGTGAGAGGTTGTCTCAGGCCCTAGTCTCCATCGCCCCCGTTGGCGGTTCCCTTGGAGACTTCACCTCCATTGACAGGAGGATGAGATGGCCGGCCGCGTTCGCCAGGGCGGACGTGGCACATTTCAGCTTGCCGGCGTTCGATACGGCTCGTCTCCCGGAGTTGGTGCCAGGCTCCTCGATCAAGAGCGGCAAGTTGCTACTGGACCGACCTGCTGTTTTAGTCTCCAAGCTGAACCCACACATCCCGAGAGTTTGGATGGCGGTTCCGGAGATTGAGCGGGTTTCGCTGACGTCGACTGAATTTGTAGTCCTGGTTCCCCGGATGGATGTTGCTGTCGAAGTCCTGTGGGCTTTGTGCAGTGAGCCCAGGTTCTGTGCCGGCCTGGAGGAGCGGGTCAAGGGAACGACCGGAAGCCATCAGCGCGTCGCCGCGGAAGATGTCATGAGCATTGGGGTGGCCGACCCGACCGCTTTTAGCTTTGCCCAGTTCGACATTGTCAAATCAGCGGTTCGTTTGGCGCTCACGCTGAGGCGGGCGTCGGTCACGCTCGCTTCTGTACGCGATGCCCTCCTTCCCGGGCTGCTCTCTGGCCAGCTGCGAGTCCGGAAGGCTGAGGGCCTCGTCGGGGAAACGCTGTGAGTGCCTTCGTCGCGGAGTCTGCGGTCGAAGAGGTGTGCCTGGACCTGTTCGCCGAGTTGGGCTGGGTGGTGCGCCACGGACCCGAGATCGGCCCGGGGGAGCCCGCGGCCGAGCGGAGCTCTTACCGGGAGGTGCTCCTGGATGGTCGCTTGAGAGCGGCGGTTGCCAGGCTCAACCCTGGGCTGTCTGGGCCCGAGGTCGCCGAGGTGGTGGCCACCTTCCGCCGCCCCGAGAGTGCGGAGCTGAAGGCCGAGAGCTGGCGGGCCTACTCGATGCTCACCCGTGGGGTGCCCTTCGACCGCCGACTGGCGGACGGGTCAGTTCGGGCGGACCGGGCACGGCTGGTGGACTTCGAGGACCCTGCGGCAAACGAGTTTGTGGTGGTCAACCAGTTCAGCGTGCAGGGTGACAGCCACACTCGGCGGCCTGACGTAGTGGCCTTCGTGAATGGCATCCCTCTCGCTCTGATCGAGCTGAAGGCCCCGGGCCAGGAGCGGGCCACGCTGCAGGGGGCTTTCGACCAGCTCCGCACCTATGCCGCCGACGTCCCGGCCCTGTTGGCCCACACTGCCTGCTGCGTTATCTCCACCGGCACCCAGGCCAGGATCGGACCCCTGCCTGAGAGCTTCGGCCATTTCGCCCCGTGGAAGACAATCAATGGAGACCGGCTCGCCCCGACCGGGACACCGGAGATGCACGTGCTCGTGCAAGGGGTGTTCCAGCCGGTCCGGTTCTTGGACTTGGTGCGCAGCTTCGTAACCTTCTCCGACGAGCGAACCGGGCTCGTCAAGCGACTGGCCCGCTACCACCAGTTTCACGCGGTGAACAAGGCGGTGGTAGCCACGCTCGGGGCGATGCAGCGCGGCGACGGCCGCGCTGGGGTCGTCTGGCATACCCAGGGCTCGGGCAAGAGCCTGGAGATGCTGCTGTGCACCACCAAGCTGATGGCCCACCCCGGGATGGCCAATCCGACCGTCGTGGTGCTGACCGACCGCAACGACCTGGACGACCAGCTCTTCGACGAGGTATTTGCCGCGGCGCGCACCCTCCCGGAGGCCCCAGTCCAGGCAAGCTCGCGCGAGCACTTGCGACAACTGTTGGCGGAACGGGCGTCGGGAGGGATCATCTTCTCCACCATGCAGAAGTTCGGCCGCACCAAGCCCGAGCGTGACGCCAACCAGGGCTTCCCCGTGCTGTCTGGGCGATCCAACGTGGTGGTGATCGCCGACGAGGCCCACCGAACCCAGTACGACCTGCTTGACGGACTCGCCCGTAACGTCCGGGACGCCTTGCCTGGCGCCGTGTTCATGGGATTCACCGGCACCCCCATCCAGGCAGGCGACCGTGACACCCGGGCCATCTTCGGCGAGTACATCGACATCTACGATCTGACCCAGGCAGTCGAGGATGAGGCAACCGTACGGGTTTACTACGAGGCCCGATTGGTCAGAGTCGACCTGCCGGAGGACGCCCGGGCCGGCCTCGACGCGGAGGTGGCTGAAGTCACCGAGGCGTCTGAGGCTGACGACCGGGAGCGGCTCAAGAGTCGCTGGGCGAGGGTCGAGGCCGTGGTCGGAGCAGACCGGCGCATCGCCCAGGTGGCCGCCGACATAGTTGCGCACTGGGAGGCCCGGCGGGCTGTGGAACTGGGCAAGGGCCTTATCGTGTGCATGTCCCGGCGCATCTGCATTGCCCTCTACGACTACATCGTGGCGATACGGCCGCAGTGGCATTCGTCCGAGGATGGGCGGGGTCAGATCAAGGTGGTCATCACCGGGTCCGCCTCTGACGGACCCGACTACAGTCAACACGTCCGCAACAAGGACCGCCTCCGCGAGCTAAAAGCCCGCGCCAAGGACCCCGACGATCCGTTGGAGCTGGTGATCGTACGCGACATGTGGCTCACCGGCTTTGATTCCCCCTCGCTTCACACCATGTACGTCGACAAGCCGATGCGCGGGGCTGGGCTGATGCAGGCAATCGCCAGGGTGAACCGGACCTTTCTGGACAAGCCCGGTGGCCTGGTGGTCGACTACATCGGCATCGCTGAGAGCCTGCGAGCGGCGTTGGCTGACTACACCGCCCGCGACCGCGCCAATGAGGAGATGGGCGCCCCGGTGACCGAGGCGCTGGCAGTGCTGGTTGAGGCTCACGAAGTCTGCTGTGAGTTGCTTTTCGGTTGCCCCTGGCGAGAGGCGCTGGACTCTGGTAGCGACCAGGCCCGGATCGAGGCGCTCATGGAGGCCCTGGAGCTTCTCCTCGGTGGCCAGGAGCTAGAACTACCTGAGCGCTTCGCCCACCACGAACGCAGGGCGCGCCAGTCCTTCGCCATCTGCGCGGCCCTGCCTGAAGCGGGCGCCCTCAGGGACGACCTGGCCTTCTTCCAATCCTTGGGGGTCGAGGTTCGGCGGGCGCGTTCGGAATCCGTCGGCGGGGGAGGTGGGGACATCGCGGTGGAGACCGCACTCCGCCAACTGGTTTCAGAGGCCATCTCGGCCTCTGGCGTGATCGACATCTACGCCGAGGCAGGTCTCGAGCGGCCTGACCTCAGCCTGATCTACGACGACTTCGCCCTGCGTGCCGTCGCCGACCCCCGGCCCAACCTGCAGATCGAGCTCCTGCGGCGCCTGCTTAGTTCCGAGGTACGCAACCTCGCCAAGCGCAACGTCGTGGCGGAGCGGCGCTTCTCCGAGATGTTGGAGCGGGCGATGAACGCCTACACCAACCGCTCGCTTACCGCCGCGGAGGTGATCGCAGCGATGGTGGCCATGGCCAGGGCGCTCCGGGAGGAGCATGACCGGGGGACCAAACTCGGCCTGCGCGACGACGAGCTGGCCTTTTACGACGCGGTGTGCCAGAACGACTCGGCTGTCCTGGAGCTGGGAGACGAGACACTCAAGCAGATCGCGAGGGAGCTGGTGGAGGCAGTGCGCCGGAACTCCTCGGTCGACTGGGACCGCAAGGAGCAGGTCCGGGCTTCGATGCGCCGCCACATCCGCCGACTGCTCGTCAAGCACCACTATCCTCCCGACAAGCAGGAGAAGGCGATCGTGCTCGTCATGGACCAGGCCGAACGTCTCGCTGCCCAGGTCGTGGCGTGATCGAGCACGGGCAGGTGGCCTTCGAAGACCTCCTCGGACTTGTGGGAGACCAGGAGCGGCTCTGGGTGCGAGTAGCCGCTGCTTGCGTCGGCGGGACCTGGACCACCCTCGCGTACGACCTCGTCGGGCCGCTTCCGCCTCCCCACTGGGAGGACCGGACGTGGCGGTATCCCGATGCCGTGTTCCACGCCGTCAGCGAGGACGGTCCGGTCGTCGCACGCTGGCTCGCTGCGGGCCAGATCTCGCTCGACGGACTTGCGGTTTCGCTGCCAGGGCTCCCACGCGAGGCCCGCAACCACCAGGTAGCGGTCACTGGCTTGGCGAGCCGTCAGAGCTGGGGTGGGCACGAAGCTCTCCCGTGGCCTGCCAACTCCTATGAGCTGTCGTCCTTTGCCCAGCCTCAACCGAGTCCCCAGGACATGCTGATCGCCTGCGACAGTCCCTCGTTCTTACGCTTCGGGAACGCGGTGGCGGCGTTCTTCGCGCTAAACGCGCGCCAGCCGGGGAGTCAGTTGCCCACCCCGTCCGTAAGGCTCCAAGACACGACTGGCAGGATCGCTAGAGTAACGGTCCATCCTGTCCGCGTCGATGTCCGTGTGGAGGGGAGCGCGCTCGGCCGGCTGACTGTGGAGCTTGCGGGCCAGGTCCCCGGTCCACAGCAGCAGCTGTCGGACGAGCACGCACAGGAGATCTCCCTCCCGACCCCCGATGGGCTGGCCCCGGAGTCTTGGGTCCTGCTCAAATCGGGATCGGACTGTGTCGACCGCCGCTTCCTCAACTGGAGCTACCAGCAGGCTGGGGAGCCCGCCGATGTGCTCATCGCGCGGGAGCCTCTGGAGGGCCTGGAGTCGCTCGTCGCGGGAGGCGAAGGCCCGACTGTCGAGTTCAAACAGCAACTGCCCGAAGCCGCTGACGAGCGGAAGAAGTTGTGTCGGACCCTGGCTGCCTTCGCCAACGGCGCGGGAGGCAGCCTCCTGTTCGGGGTGGATGACAGCGGCAGCATGGTTGGGGTTAGCGCCGAGGTCGCCGTCGATGCCGGCAAGGACACGATTACCCGCTGGATCAGCGACCTTGTGGCTCCGCATCTCGACTTCAGCGTGGAAAGCGTGAGGCTGGCCGAAGGTTGCTGGGTAGTCCAGGTTGTGGTGCAAGAAGGCACCGCCCCGCCGTACGGGGTGAGTCCGGCGAACCCCAGCTACTATCTCCGCCGCGGGGCCACCACCTTCCCTGCGTCCGCGGACGACGTTCGCGCCATGGCGAGAGCGCGCCCGCCTTTGGCAGCTCCGGCTCTGGGCGCTATCTACTGACCAGAGTGCTGGGACACTTGGGCCTGTCAGGCTGACCCGGGCGACGAGATGGCATAACATGAAGCCCGTGAGCGAAGTCGGAAACATGGAGCGGATATCGGTTGACCCGGCCGTTGGTGGCGGTAAGCCCTGTGTGCGAGGACACCGCATCTGGGTCTCATTGGTGTTGGGCATGCTGGCCGAGGGCGTGACTGTCGAGGAGGTCCTTGCCGAGTACCCCCAGCTCGAAGATGCCGACGTGCGTGCCTGCATCGCCTATGGTGCCGTGCTGGCCAGTGGGCACTTCGTCGACATCATGTGAAGGTCAAGCTCGACGAGAACCTTGGGCGTCGCACGATTGATGTCTTCCGCACCGCCAGTCACGATGTCGCCACCGTCCACGACGAAGGCCTCGCTGGCGCCAGCGACCCACAGGTGCGGGACGCGGCGGTGGCTGAGGGGCGGATGCTCGTCACGCTGACCTGGACTTCGCTAACCCGTTCCGCTTCAACCCGTCTGGAACACCTGGAATCGCGGTTCTGCGGGTCCCGGCTCTCCCCGGCCAGTCGCACCTCTTGCGTGCCGCCCTCGTGCTCTGCGAGGCCCTGAAGCGCCGTGAGATTACCGGGCGACTGTGGGTCGTTGACACTGTCCGGGTACGCCAGTTTGAGCCTGGGGACGGTTGATGGGTTCCAGGGCCGGATCGAGGCCGTGATCTGTACGGGAGGAGCCAGGCTCGGATTGACACAAGGACAGAACGGGGAGCCAAACTGGGAGCCAAGCCCGGCGTGACCAGGCGGTTTTCGGCGGTGGCTGGCGATGGCCATACCACCTCTGACCAGCACATTTCGGTAGTCAGCGGTATCCAGCGAAACCACCGAATCCGCATGACGCGCAAGGGGTCACAGGTTCGAGTCCTGTACGGCCCACAAGAAGGTGCAGGTCAGCGGGTGTATGGAGGTCGGGCGTGGCCAGGGTTGAGGCTCTCTGGGAGCCAAACAGAGAGCCAAAGTCCGTTTGACGAGGAGACTGGGAGCCAAGCGGGAGCCAAGCACATGGGGGCCGGTGGGATCCCGAAGGCCCGGCGTCGGGTCAGGGTGATTAGGACCGCGGTCCAACCGCTGAGCCGAATAGGGCGTCCATCGGGCCCGCGGCAGCGTCCGCGTGAGCCCGCACCCGATGTCGGTAATGGTGGTAGATCGTCCGGGGGTCGTCGCCGAGCAGGTCGGCTACCTCCTCCACTGATTTGCCCGCGTCGAGCAGCAGGCTGGCCGCCGTGTGGCGCAGGGCGTAGGGGAAGTCCACGTCCAGGCCCGCCCGTCCGGCGATCCGGGCGAAGGTGCGTCGCACGTTGGAGGGGTCGAGGTAAGTTCCCACCTCGGTGGAGAAGATCAGACCGTTCTCGGTCCACACCTCGCCCGCTGTTTGTTGTTCGCCCTCTTGATGAGCACGGTGGGTGAGCAGCGTTGTCACGAGCGAGTTCGAAAGCACGATTGTGCGCAGTCCGGCCCGCGAACGCTTCACGTCGCCGCGGCGAAGTACCTGGCCCTGCCCATCGGAGCCGGTCTCACGCTTGATGGAGCCGGACACCGAGAGTGTGCCGGCGTTCGAG
>JBOGGT010000079.1:0-1999 GCA_050744225.1 Acidimicrobiales bacterium
GGGCTAAGCTGACACTGGGCTTAAGCCTCGTCCAGATAGTCCTTCAGTGGCTGGCAACGCATCGGGTGACGCAGCTTGGCCAGGGTCTTCACCTCGATCTGGCGAATCCGCTCCCGAGTCACGCCGATCACCTTCCCGACCTCCTCAAGCGTTCTGACCTGTCCGTCATCCAAGCCAAAACGAAGGCGCACCACCTCCCGCTCCCGCTCACTTAGGTCGGCGAGCGCCGTGCTCACCGCCTCGCTGAGCATGGCACGAGCGGCAGCGTCGGGCGGCATCGTGGCTTCGCGGTCCTCGATTACATCAGACAGCCTAAAGTCGTCCTCGTCCCCGACGGGTTGGTCTATCGAAACCGGCTCCTGGCTGATCCGCAAGATCTCCTCTACCCGCTCCAACGGGAGATCCGCCCGAAGCGCAAGCTCCTCGAGTGTCGGCTCTTGCCCCTTGTCCTGCATCAGCTGACGCTGGATGCTGGTGATCCGGTTGATGACTTCGACGACGTGGGCCGGAATGCGAATCGTCCTCGCCTGCTCAGCGATAGCGCGGCTGATCGCCTGGCGGATCCACCACGTGGCATAGGTAGAGAACCGGAAGCCCCTGGTGTAGTCGAACTTCTCCACCGCCCGGATGAGACCCAGGTTGCCCTCCTGGATCAGGTCGAGCAGAGGCATACCCTTGCTGCGGTAGCGCTTGGCGATCGACACGACCAGGCGGAGGTTGGATTCGACCAGCAGAGCCTTGGCCTTGAGTCCGTCTGACACGATCTCGAACTGTGCGTCCAGCTCCTCTCGGGGCAGGGGTCCGGGGGCGTAGTGAGCCTGCAAGTACAAGATGCTCTCGGTCGCCATCAGCCCGGCGGCAATCCGGCGGGCCACCGACACTTCGCCAGCAGCATTCAGCAATGGAACCTTGCCGATCTCTTTGAGGTAGGCCGCTACCGGATCTGCCATCGGTCCGCCGCCGGGGTCATCGTAGAAATCGCTCCTGGAGCCGTTGCGCTCCCCGTCGCTGGAACTCCCGTTCCTTGAGCCAGGGAAGGGCGCACCGTCACCACGCGCCCGAGACGCCCCACCGCCGGAGGCCTTGGAAGTGGCGCTGGCGCCCGGAGAGACTACAGAGATTCCGTGGGAGGGTTCTCCGAATCTCGTCTGGACGGATGTGCCCTCTGCTGGGAACTCGTCGCGGTATTCGATACCCTCTGCACGGATCCGGGCGACCACTTGGTCGATCAGACCGGTGCTGAGCTCGAGCGGGCTCATGACCTCAATGACGACTGCGGGGGAGATCCACCCCAGTCGTCGACCGGAGGCCAACACCTGTTGGACTCGATCCTCGAACATGGTGTCAAATGCCGTCAATCCCATGACCCCCATAGGCTCCAGCACGGCCCTTCATCGTTCCCCGGACACAGCTTCTCGTGGTGACATCCCACGCAACCAGGCTAGCAACTGCGCCGCCGCATCGACCGCAGTCATCGGCTCGTTCAATGCCTCGATTCCAAGCTTGAGCCAGCCGGCAACGGGGGCCAGGACACCAGCCCGAGTCGGCGCCGCCCTCGCCTCCACCCTCAGCAGGTCGAGTGCTCGGCGCGCCGCCGCACCGACCAAACGCGGCAGCTCCACGTCCAGATCTTCTTCGGGCACCTCGACCGCCAGACGAGCGAGCAGCGCAGCCACTGGAGGCTCAGCCGCGGCGATGGCATCACCGAGTGTCGCGGAGCTGGCGAGCCCCCGAAACGCCGCCCGATGGATCGGGTCCGAAAACAGAATTTCCGTCAGACGGCCGGCGACATCCGCTGGTCTGTGTACCGCCAGCCTCAGGCAAACCGTCTCCAGATCCGCGACCCAGCCCGGGGGTTGACCAGCGACCGGAAAGGGAGCGGGAGCGGGAGGGGAGCCGGATCGGTGGGCGGAGTCGGAGTCGGCCGGGGCGGCGGGGATGGGAGCCCGGGCAGGGGCGGCGGGGATGGGAGCCCGGGCAGGGGCGGCGGGGATGGGAG
>JBOGGT010000080.1:0-5192 GCA_050744225.1 Acidimicrobiales bacterium
CACTGGGCTGACTACTCGCAGAGCACATTCTCCTCACCAACGTGTGTGGAGGTGGACTCGGAGGGACCCGCAAGCTCAGTCCGCCAAAAATAACAACAGTGACGACGCGGACCTACTTGGAGTTGCCCTTCTTGCGCGGTTTAAGATTTACATGCAGGGCTCTGTCGACTGCGGAAGCAAAGCGCTGGCGCTTTTTATCACTCCATTTCGTAGTGAATGCAGAGTGCGTCACCTTGCGGTGTTGACGAACCAGTTTCGCAAGCTTGTCATTGTACCCGGAGTCCAAATCCCTATAGCCTCTATAATGCTGAAATGCGAGCATCTGTGGCATTGTCGCGTTTCCCAGCACGACTGCGGGCCCGACGATGCCCCGTGGGTTGGTGCCCATGTGCGTTACATCGCCAGCAGCGACGTCGGCGTCGGCGCTGGTATAGCCGGCTTTTTGAAGTTTGGGGGTGATATGATTTCCACCTATACCAGCCTGACCCGCGGTCGTAAGATCTGCGAACACGTGGATGTTGTTGCTGAAGCGGTAGTAGTCGGGCCGCGCCCCGATCAGCCTTTGTTGCGTTGACCACCCGATTCCCGCCGCTGGAGGGTCGAGCTTCTCCTCCACCACGCATCCCCAGGTGGTCGGATTCGGTCTTCGAATGTAACTCGCCTCCCTCGCTGTCCTGATCACCTTGTTGGCTTGGACACTGCTGGTCGCTGCCGCCTCAGCGGCGGGGATAAGGGCATCGAGCTGATCGATCAACACCTCCTCTGGCCCACCACCCGCGGGAGGCCACGTTGCGCTCGGGCTGACCGCACGCTGGACCGTTGGGGCGCTCCGGGCCAAAAGCTTGGTCGTCGCCCGGTTGCCGGCCAGGCGTTGAAGCTCCAGGACATCCCGGGGCGACCTGGTGCGAAGACCCGGGGTGACGCCTCGGATCGTGGAGCCTGAGGGGCCGTCGTCTCCCTCCTTGTGCTCTGCCTTTGGAGGGAGTTTCCTGGCAAGCACCGGAACGCGGTCCCGGGTTGGTTTGGCCTCCGGTCCCATTTGCGCGTCCTCGCTCGCCGGGTCGACTTGTGGTCGTGATCCTAGTCTCCAAAGCCAGGGACTTGATGCCCTGGCAGGCTTGCAATCGAGCAGAGCTGGCGGCCCTTTCGGGCAGCAGTTTGACCGGCGTGGCCCACTGACCCGACCGCCCGCCTGGAGTGACCACCGGGCTCAGTCGAACACGACTGTCTTGGCGCCGTAGACCAGGATCCGGTCAGTCAGCTGAGCATGGACCGCCCGGGCCAGGACCGCGGTCTCCAGGTCGCGGCCCTTGCGGGCGAGGTCCAGGGCAGAGTCTCGGTGGCTCGCCCGGGCCACGTCCTGCGCGATGATCGGGCCCTCGTCGAGGTCCACCGTGGCGAAATGCGCCGTGGCGCCGATCAGCTTGACCCCGCGGGCGTGCGCCTGGGCATAGGCCCGCCCGCCGGCAAACGCTGGAAGGAACGAATGGTGGATGTTGATCACCCGATCCCGGTAACGCTCGATGACCCCGCCCGACAGGACCTGCATGTAGCGCGCCAGCACCACCAGCTCGACCCCATAGCCCTCCAGGAGCCCCACCAGCGCCGACTCCTGGGCCGGGCGGGTCTCGGGGGTCACCGGCAGGTGGTGGAAGGGGACCCCGAAGTGGCCGGCGGCCTCGGCGTGATCCGGGCGGTTGCTCACCACGGCGGTGATCTCGGCGGGTAGTTCCCCGGCGCGCCAGCGGGCCAGCAGGTCGTATAGGCAGTGTCCCTGGCCCGACACCAGGATCGCCACGCGGCGCACCTCGTCTGAGTAGCGCAGGCGCCACTGCATCGACAGGGCCTGCGCGAGGGCACCGAACTGCTCGGACAGCTCGGCCCGGCTCAGCTCGAAGCCCTCCAGGCGGAACTCCACCCGCTGGAAGAACACCCCGGCGGCCTCGTCGGTGTGCTGGTCGGCATGGGTCACGTCACCCCCGTGTCGCCACACGAAATCGGCCACCCGGGCTACCAACCCGCGCTGGTCGGGGCAGCTCAGCAGCAGTCGGGCGGTCGGGCCGCTCCGGGTGGTGGTCACCCTCGCCGAGCCTGGAAGAAGTCGCGCAGCAGCCCGCGGGATTCCTGGGCCAGAACGCCTTCAACGACCTCGCACTCGTGGTTGAGCCTGGGGTCGACGCACAGGTTGTAGAGGGTCCCGCACGCGCCGGCCCTGGGGTCAGCGGCACCGAACACCAGCCTGGCGATCCGGGCCGCGACCAGGGCGCCGGCGCACATGGAACAGGGCTCCAGGGTGACCACGAGGGTGGTCTCCGGCCCGAGGTGCCAGGACCCCAGCTCTCGGGCGGCATCACGGATGGCCAGGATCTCGGCGTGCGCAGTGGGGTCTCCCGAAAGCTCGCGCTCGTTGTGGCGCCGGGCGAGAACCTCCCCGCGGGACAGGACCACCGCTCCGACCGGTACGTCACCGTGGTGGATGGCGGCGCGGGCCTCCTCCAGGGCGATCTGCATGGCGGGGTGAAAAACTTCTGTCAAGGTCGCTGCATCTCGGTCGCCAACCTTGTAGCCCGGGCAGCGAGAGCCGGGGATTCGAGCTGGCGGGCCACGCCAGCGAAGGCCGAGGTGGGCCCGGTCCAGGCGAGCTGGTCGACCGAGCCCACGAGGCTGGGATCGACCCGAAGCGTCGCCAGGTCCCGGAATAGCATCGCCAGCTCGCGCTGGGAGGAAAGCGTGGCGGCGAGGGTCGAGCCGCCGCGCACGCTGACCGCCCACTGGCCCTGGGCGTCGGGGATGGCTTCGAGGTGGCCGTAGTGGGCGAGCAGGGTGGCCGCAGACTTGGGACCCCAGCCCGGTAGCCCGGCAAAGCCGTCAGAGGAGTCGCCGACCAGTGCCAGCCAGTCCGGGATCGAGGTGGGAGCCACCCCGTAGCGTTCCCATACACCGGCCTCGTCGGTCACCGTCTCGGTGTTCTCCCCGTTGCGGCGGCGGCGGTCCAGGCGCACCACCCTGGTCCCCACCACGCACTGTGCGAGGTCCTTGTCGGCGGTGCAGATCAGCACCTGGGAGACCCGCTCATCCGCAGCCGCCACCGAAGCAGCCGATGCCAGGGCATCGTCCGCCTCCAGCTCCACCATCGGCCAGACAACCACACCCATCGCCGCCACCGCTTCCTCGACCAGCCCGAACTGGGAGGCCAGCTCCGGCGGGGTGTCCTCGCCGGTCTTGTACCCCGGCCAGAGCTGGTTGCGGAATGACTCGATCACGTGGTCGGTGGCCACTCCCAGATGAGTGGCGCCCCCCTCCACCAGGTCCAGCAGCGACCCGAGCACCCCCCGCACCGCCGAGACCTCGACCCCCGAAGCGGTCAGGTGGGACGGCCGTCCGAAGTGCTGGCGAAACAGCTCGTAGGTCCCGTCGACCAGGTGCACCTTCACCCCGGCGAGCCCTGCGCCCAGGGCCTCACTCCTGGACCAGCTCGATGAGGGTGCCGAACGCCTCCTTCGGGTGCAAGAAGGCCACCACGGTACCCCTCGACCCGGCCCTGGGGCGCTCGTCCACCACCCTGGCCCCGGCACGCTTGGCCGCCTGGAGCGCCAGGGCGCAGTCGGCGACCCGGTACGCGATGTGGTGCAGCCCTTCGCCCCGGCGGTCCAGCCAGCGGGCCACGGGGGAGTCGGGACGGGTGGGCGTGAGGAGCTGTATCCACGAGTCACCCAGGCGGATCAGCGCCTCCTCCACGCCGTCCAGGTCTACGCATTCGCGGTGAGCGACCTTTAGGTTGAATGTGCTCTCGTACCACTCAATCGCCGCGTCCAGGTCACGCACGGCGATCCCGACATGGTCGATGTCAGTGAAGGTCCCCGCGTCGGCGGGTGCTTGGGTCATGCGCACAACGCTAGTGCTCCCGTGCGCGGCGCTGGGGGTGGCTCGCTCAGCTGGTCACGTCGCGGCGGCCCTCGATGGCCCGCCCGAGGGTGAGCTCGTCGGCGTACTCCAGGTCCCCGCCCACCGGCAGGCCACTGGCAATCCTGGTGACACGTAGGCCGAGCGGGCGCAGGAGTCGGGCCAGGTACATGGCGGTGGCTTCGCCCTCCAGGTTGGGGTTGGTGCAGAGGATCACCTCGGTCACTCCCTCGGGGTCGATGCGCGCCAGGAGCTCCCTTACTTTCAGTTGGTCCGGGCCGACACCCTCTATGGGGTTGATCGCCCCTTGGAGGACGTGGTAGTGGCCCCGGTACTCCCTGGTCCGCTCCACCGCCACGATGTCACGGGGGTCCTCCACCACGCAGATGACGGTACCGTCGCGGCGCGGGTCGGTACAGATCGAGCAACACTCGGCCTCGGCGATGTTGAAACACCTGGCGCACATGGTGGTGCGGCTCTTGGCCTCGGTGATTGAGCGAGCGAGGCGGAGAGCCTCCTCCGCGGGGGCCTTCAGCAGGTGGAAGGCAATCCGCTGCGCCGACTTGGGCCCGATTCCCGGGAGGCGCCCCAGTTGGTCGATGAGGTCCTGGACCGGACCCGCGAAGATGGTGCTCAGCGGGGGCGCTCGGAGTCATTTGCGGCTTCGTCAGCCAAGCCGGCGGCCGTGGGCGGGTCGGCCACCGGGGCCGGGTCGGCGGCCGGTGAGAGGCCGAATGCCTCCATCGCCCCCGCAAGCAGGCCCGGCAGGCTCGCCCCGAGACCCGGCAGTACACCCGCGAGCATCTCCGGGAGCGCGGCGCCCAATCCGGAAAGCCCTGCCAGCATCTCGGAGACGCCCCCGCTCCCGGCCTCGCCGACCGGCACCTGGCTCATGGCGTCGTTGATTGCCACCATGACCAGATCCTCCACCAAGCTCTGGTCATCTGGGTCGATCGCGGAATGATCTATGTGGACAGACGTGCACTCGAGGCCGTCAGCGCCGCCGGAGGCCATGGTGACCGTGACCGCCCCGCCGCCAGCGGTCCCGATCGCCTCGCTGGGGTCGGACCCCTCAGGGCTGGCCCGTTCATCCCCAGCGGGAGAGCTGCCCAGGGACTGGGCTTGGCGCATCAGGGCACCGATGTCGGGCAACTCGAAACCTCCGGTCACCGGAATGGGGCGTGGGGCGGGAAGCCCACGGCTTTAGCCGTGGGAGGCAGAGCCCCGCTCGGGCCGTAGGCCCGACCTTGGGTGCCTGAACGGGTGGGTCCCGAGCGGTGATACACCCT
>JBOGGT010000081.1:0-32581 GCA_050744225.1 Acidimicrobiales bacterium
TTCTTCATCTCTTGAGCGTAAGAGCGCATCCGAAACCTCCTCCGTTCGATAGTCCGTTGACGAGGCTGCTACGCCGGCTATGCTAAACTATCGTGTCTGATGCCTCAATAGGCACCGAACAAGCCAAGTCGCCCGGTCATCTGAGTTCCCAGGGCTCGTCGTGGATGGCCCGTGTCCCGAGCCGGGCTGCCTCGGCGAGTTCCGCGTCGGTCTCGGGCGCTCGTGCGTAGCCATCGCAGTACGCGCTCTGCACAGCGCGGCGGATCTCGTCGCTAATGACGATCTCGAGCCCGGCGCGCACGGCCGCCGAGCGAGTGGGAAATGCCCCATGCGACACGAGAGCGTCGAGGCGGCCGACGAGATCGTCGGGGAGCTTCACTGCGATCTGAGTGGTCATGCCGAAAGCATACCCAAAGGTAGAGCCGGCGAGTTCTCGGCGTGATATCGGTTCCGGGTCCCGCCAGGCCAGCACTTGACATAACGACCCTTATCGGCGCCCTATGGGCGGTTCGCTGAATCCTGTCGCCGATCCCTTCAGACCCCTAAGCCCAGGGGCAGGCCCCAGAGGGGGAACCAACGAGTCAGGTCAGCCTCGATTGCCAGCTCGCCTTCCAGCAGAGCGCTCAGGCGGAGTTCGCACTCGTTGTCCCGCTTTTGTCCGCCTAGGGGTGCAAAGGGATAGAAGGTTCCTCGCTTGTACAGGTAAACCAGGTAGGCGCTGGGCCTCGCAACTGTCGATTCGACACATCGCGCCTCGGGACAAAGAGCAAAGACCGAGCACAGCAGCTGTGGCCCGAACCCCCGGGCCTCAAGGGTCGCGTTGACCATATGGATCCGGGTGACCAGGTCCTCGGGGGCCGGGTTCTCCACGATGACCCAGTTGTAGCCGAATTGATCGGACTCCTCCCGCAGCGGGACACCGTCTGCGTCGACCGCAAGGGTGTCCTCCATCTCGGCCTCGGCATCGGCAAAGGAGCGCCCTGAAGCCGGCTTGTAGCACACCGCTGCGCGCTTACCCAGGACCATGTCGGCCGAAGCCTGAAGGGTGATCGCGGCCGACGGCAGCCCAAACAGCGCGTCCAGGTCTGGCTGGGCTTGGGGGGTCCGGCCCATCAGCGCGTCGATGAACTTCACGCTCGCAGCCCAGCGGCGTTACTCGGGCTTTTCAAGCTCCGCCTCCATGCGATTGAGCTGCTCCAAGCGACGTTCCAGGCTCGGGTGCGTGGAGAGCAGCTTGGCGAGGCTGGCACCCCCGGCGAGCGCAGGCGTGAAGAAGAAGGCGTTGAATGCCTGGGCTGAGCGCAGGTCACGGGTGGGGATCTTGGATATGGTGCCGGTCACCTTTACCAGCGCCGCGGCCAGGGTCATCGGACGACCGGTGAGCACGGCGGCGGAGCGATCCGCCGCAAGCTCCCTGTAGCGCGACAGCGCCCTGGTGAGCAAGAAGCTGACTGCGTAGACCAGTGCGGAGATCCCCACGATGGCAAGGAACACGCCCGCTTGACCGCCACCGCCCATGTCATTCCTTCCCCGGTTCCTGCCGTTGCCGAATCCTCCGTACATGCCCGAGTACAGCCCGACACGGGTGAGGAGCCCAGCGGCCATACCCAGAAAGCTCGCCAGGGTCATCACCGCCACATCGCGGTGCGCCACGTGGGACAGCTCGTGTGCGAGAACCGCCTCCAGCTCTGGCTCCTCCAGCCTGTGCAGCAAGCCAGTTGTGGCGCACACCACCGCAGCCTTGGGACTGCGTCCAGTGGCGAAGGCGTTTGGCATGTCCACCTCCGCGATGGCCACTCTGGGCTTGGGCATGTTTGCAAGCGCACAGAGCCGATCCACCACCCCGTGCAACTCGGGTGCCTGCTCGGCAGAGACCTCCCGTGCCCGCATTGACCACAGGGCGATCCGGTCCGAGAACCAGTACTGGCAGAACGCCAGCACCACCGCGATGACCACCACGACGCCGAGCCCCACCCCGACAGACAACAAGATGGCCACGAAGACGGCATAGACCAAGCCGATGAGGAACATCGTGAGCGCCATGCGCGCCGACAGCCCCCGATCTGCGGGGAAGCGATGCGTGGCCACGCCCGAGAATCTACCGTCCTTGAGCCAAACCGGTGCCGCCAGGGCCGGCCTCCGCCTACCCGTTCCTCGCCGGGTCGGATGCTCGCGGTCGTAGGTTTACCGGCCTCCTTGGGAGCACTTTGTCACCCGTCCTACGACTTCGCCAGGTCCGCGGTGGGGTCCACCTCGACGGGAGCGGCGCCGATACCCAGGTGGGTGCGAACCGGTCGTTCAGGGCGCTCATCACCGCCGGGTTGGCGGCAAGGAAGGACTTCGCGTTCTCCCGGCCCTGGCCCAGCTGCTCGCCGTCGTAGGTGTACCAGGCTCCAGACTTTTTTGATGAAGCCCATCTCGACCGACGGCGGATGTCGAGGCGGACCGAGGAGTAGAACTTGAGGGCGCGCCCCCCGGGAGTGACCTCGGGCGAGCCGTAGGAGATCCCGATCTTTTCCCGGAGCTGGTTGATAAAGACGGCAATGGTGCGCGACTTGGACAGTGTCGCGGTCACCTTGCGCAGCGTGCGCCCAAGCCGTGCGCATATCGCGGGCCTCTCCCGGGTCGGTGTTACCGACACTACGGGTCGCGCGCGGACAGAGCCGAGACGCCCGCCGCCGAGGATGACGCCGAGCCAGATCCCTTTGAGGCAACGAGGCAAACGACCTCGTTGCCGCACTCCGCAACGGGGTCAATCTAGAACCAGGTTGTACAGGAGATCGTAGAGCGGTTATATGCCCTACCGCAGGCTCGCATCGTGAAACCTGCGTCATCCCACTGAGTGGTGTATGCCTCGGTGTACCCAGAGTATATGTACGCTCTAGCGATAACGGTATCGGGGCAACTGCTCCGGTTTACCCAGACTTCGTCACCGGGCGAACCGTTCTCTATCCGCCCCCACGCTGTACGCGTGTTTGGGTTGTATCGCAGCTCGATGCTCCGCCCGAACAGAGTGACCGACTCGGCGGTATAGGCCCCAGTTGTATCCGGGGCCGTGCCATCGTTGGGATAACCCGTACAAGCGACGTCGGGCGTCACCGGGAGGGCAACCGAACCGACCTGGGTGGGAGTGGTCGGCGTTCCTGCTGGGTTGCTGGGCAGGCGCTGGCCGACACTGGGTTGACTGGCGTGGGAAGCGAGGCCGGCGGCGCACCTTTGAGAGGAGGAACCGAGGTTCCGGCTCCTGACGTCCCCGTTGACGGCGAGGCGGACGCGCTGGCGACACCCGTCAGGCTCAGCGGCAGAAGGAGGGCAGGGATTGCTAGCCATTGGATATGAGGGCGCACTGTTTTCCTTTCTGTGTTTGGAATCGTGGTGGTCGGTCAAGGGGTGGCTTCAGAATGAGGGTCTGGATCTCGTCCGATGGGCGGTCGCTCAACCTCCGGTGGAGCTAGGTGGTAGGTGGTTCGGCAGTACGGTGAGGCCAGAAGGGAGGGCCGACCACAGCTGAGCGACGTTCGCCGCGGTCGATGGCAGCCAGTTTGTCGTGGTCACCGTGGTGAGGCCGTCCTTGTCGGTCGTCTCCTTGACGGGGAGGTAAGTCTGCGGGTCCACCCACACCACCCACTTGACGTGCTCAGTAGGTAGCGACGGGCTTTGGCTCTTGAGGACCTGATCACCCTCCATGCGCAGGACCGACTGGCCGGCGATCATGCCAGGACCCCTGAGGCTGAGCAGGCCGTCTCGCAGGGCCGCCTGGATCTGGCCGGCCGCCGAGCTGCAGTTAGTTGGCGGTGTCGAATAGGTCTTGGCCGTCGGGTTGATGAGGTAGCTCTGGGTCACCGACGGGTTGGCGGGATCGGTTCGTTGCTCGGAGATTGAGATGACTTGCCCAGAAGGCGATGTGCCCACCATGCGGGAGTCACAGGGGTGGGCGGCGTCCGACCAAGTCTCATAACGGTAGGCGCCGGCCGGAAAGCCGGGCGCAGCCGGCAGCTGGTAGGTCATCACCGAGTGGAAGATGGCTCCGCTGGCCTCGGCCTGAGAGATGGCGTTCACGATCCTCGTCGAGGCGGAAGCCGGGGCCGCGCCACCCAGGAGGCCAATGAAGATGCCGCCCCCCGCTGTTGCAGCGACCGCCGCACCGGCCGCTGCCCCTACGGCCGCCCGCCTACGACCGTGACCCACACGATAGCGACGGCTGGCGATATCAGCCTGCAAGGATTGGCGCCGGCGCTCATGGTCCAGCGATGCCTGCACAGCCAACAGCTCGGTCAAAAGCCGAGCCTCGAAGTCGTGGAGCGGCTTAGCTTGACAGTTCTTTATCATTACTCCTCCATTTCTGTTCGAACTGGTGGTAACGTCGACGGCGAAAGGGCGGTTGTGGCGGCCCGGACACGCTTTCGCACCCTTGACAGGCGAGTCCTTGCCGCCTCTGGCGTGATCCCGAGGATGCGAGCGGCCTCTGAGGGGCGAACCTGATCCTGGACAACCAAGGCGAGGACGTCCCGCTCTCCTCGAGGGGCGCTGGCGACGGCCTTGACGATCTCGGGTGCCAGGGCCTCGGCGTCGATCATCTCAGCGATGCGTTCCGCCTCGTCCGAGCTAAGTAGCCGACGCCCGGAGACACGTTGCCGCAGGGCTTCGTCACGGCTGCGCCGACGACGGGTTCGCCGGCCCTCGTTCAGGGCGATGGCGAAGATCCACGTCAGCGGTTCCCCCCGGCGGGCATCGTAGCTGCGGGCCGAGGTCAATACGGAAAGGAACGTCTGGGCCACCGCATCGGCGACGTCCTCGGGGCTTGCGCAACGACCAGCCAAGAACCGGGTCAGCTGTCCCACATGGAGCCGGTAGAGCTCCTCGAAGGCAGCTGCATCGGCTGGATCCTCAGCCAGTCGCCCGAGCAGGTCGGCATCTGGCTCGGGCGACGATACTGAGTGCATGTCTCTTATAGGTTCGGGGAGCCTAGAACGTGACCAAGCAAGGGTCCGGCTGGGATCGCAGTTACTTGGCCGTCAGTCGAGGCCAGTGCTTGACGGCCGACCTTATGAGGGCGCCGACCTCACCCCTCCTACGACTTCGCCAGGTCCGCGGTGGGGTCCACCTCGACGGGAGCGGCGCCGATGCCCAGGTGGGTGCGGACCCGCTCGTTCAGGGCGCTCATCACCGCCGGGTTGGCGGCAAGGAAGGACTTCGCGTTCTCCCGGCCCTGGCCCAGCTGCTCGCCGTCGTAGGTGTACCAGGCTCCAGACTTCTTGATGAAGCCCATCTCGACCGACACGTCCAGCAGCGAGCCCTCCCGGCTGATGCCGGTGCCGTACATGATGTCGAACTCGCACTGGCGGAAGGGCGGGGCGCACTTGTTCTTGACCACCTTCACCCGGGTCCGGTTCCCGATCACCTCCGCTCCGTCCTTGATGGACTCCACCCGGCGGATGTCGAGGCGGACCGAGGAGTAGAACTTGAGGGCGCGCCCCCCGGGGGTGACCTCGGGCGAGCCGTAGGAGATCCCGATCTTTTCCCGGAGCTGGTTGATAAAGACGGCGATGGTGCGCGACTTGGACAGTGTCGCGGTCACCTTGCGCAGCGCCTGGGACATCAGTCTGGCCTGCAGCCCGACGTGGGTGTCTCCCATCTCGCCCTCGATCTCGGCCCGGGGGGTCAGGGCGGCCACCGAGTCGATGACCAGCACGTCGAGCGCCCCGGAGCGGATCAGCATGTCGGCGATCTCCAGCGCCTGCTCGCCCGTGTCGGGCTGGGAGATGAGCATCTCGTCGATGTCCACCCCGATGGCTTTGGCGTACACCGGGTCCATGGCGTGCTCGGCGTCGATGTAGGCACAGATCCCGCCCAGGCGCTGGGCCTCGGCCACCACGTGCATGGCCAGGGTGGACTTGCCCGACGACTCCGGGCCGTACAGCTCGACCACCCGGCCGCGCGGCAGGCCCCCGACCCCCAGGGCCAGGTCCAGGGCCAGGGTCCCGGTCGAGATCGATTCGATGTTCATATGAGAGCTCTCGCCCATGCGCATGATGGCACCCTTCCCAAAGGCCTTCTCGATCTGGCTCATGCACATCGCCAGGGACTGGTCTCGCTCCACCGGTGACTCCTCTCGTAGGTTGTGACTCCTGTCAGTGCACTACCCTACGAAATGGGTGTGACACTCACACGGCTGGAACTCCGACAGTGTAACTCAAACGAGCGTTCGATGCAGGCTTCTATCGGAAATAATCTGCTCACTCGGCGTGCAGGCTGCGGCGCAACAGGTCGAGCACCGACATCGCCGCCGCGGCGCGGACCTGCTCACGGTCGCCCCGTAGGTCGAGCTTCACGGTCGAGGTGGCGCCGCCCGGCCCAGAGATGGCGCAGAATACGGTACCCACCGCAACGCCCTCCTGCGTGCTCGGCCCGGCGACTCCGGTGACCCCAACGCCGACGTCCGCGCCCAGCACCCTCCGGGCACCCCTCGCCATGGCCAGGGCGGCCCCGGCACTCACCACCGACCCGTCGGGCACGCCCAGCAAAGCCCGCTTCAACCCGGCGTCGTAAGCCACCACCGCGCCCCGAAACCAGGCGCTCGCCCCAGGCACGCTCACCAGCCGCGAGGCCACCAACCCGCCGGTCACCGACTCCGCCAGGCCCAGGGTCAGGCCCCGCTCGACCAGCAGGGCAGCCGCCGCCCCCTCCATCGTGGCCTGGTCCACCCCGAATACATGCTCGCCGAGGAGCGCTCGCATCTGGGCCTCCTCCGCGTTGAGGATCGCCGCCGCCGCGGGTCGGTCCGGGGCACGCACGGTGAGGCGCACCCTTATACCTTCCTTTGCACTGGCCAGGAAAGCTACGGTCACGCCCTCCGTTACCCCATCTTGGGATGGCGCGTCGAGGGCTACGATCCGCGGCGCCAGGAGCTCGGCGGCCGCGGACTCCGCCAGTCCCCAGCAAAGCAGGACCCTGGACACGATGGCCGAACCGGCAGAACCAGGTCCGGCGCGGGCCACCAGGTCGGGGATGACCGCTCGCTCGGCCATCTCCCGCATCTCGGCGGGCACCCCGGGAACCGCGTAGACCACCTTGTCCCCCACCGGGCAGACCAGCCCGGGCGCACTGCCCAGCACCTGGAGGATCGGCCGCGCACCCACCGGGACCTGCGCCTGGCGGGAATTGTTGGCCGACATCGCGCGGCCTCGGGCGGCGAACATCGCCCGGATCCGCTCCAATATGTCCTCGTCAACCACCAGCTCCGCGCCCATAACCTCGGCGATCGCCTCCCGGGTGATGTCGTCGTGGGTGGGGCCGAGACCCCCGCATACCACCACCGCGTCGGCTCGGTCCAGAGCCGCCCGCAGGGCAGCCACGATGCGAGCGTGGTTGTCGCCGACCTTGGTCTGGAGGTGGCAGTCGATCCCCGCGGCAGCCAGGCGTTCCCCCAGCCAGGCCGAGTTGGTATCCACCACCTGGCCCAACAGCAGCTCGGTGCCGACCGCCAGGATCTCAGCTCTCATCGGACCGCCAACCGGAGCGATCCGTCAAACTCTGGTAGTTTCGGGACCGTATAGTACCGAAACTACCAGAGTTCGCCGCCGAGCAGCGTTTGGAAACCCGCCCGGACCCCCAAGACGGCCAAGACGACCAGGCCAGGCCAGCCAGCTCAACCCGCCGAGGGCGCCGGCATGGCGCGCTGGCCCCGGGCGGCCAGCCAGTACATCAACCCGGTGCCCACCGTCAGAGCGGCGGCAACCCAGACCACCACGTCCAGGGCCAGCTCGCCCTGGGAGGCCACCGCCGGGATCAGGGCCAGGCCAACGGTGATCAGCTGCGCCCAGGTCTTGGCCTTGGCCCAACCCATTGCGGGGACCGAGACCCCCCGACGACCGGCCCATGCCCGGTAGACGCTCATGCCCACCTCGCGGGCCGCGATCAGCCCCACCGGCAGCCACCACAGCTCCCCGGTCGCCACCAGGGCACCCATCGCCCCCAGCACTAAGAACTTGTCGGCCAGCGGATCCAGGAAGGCCCCCGATCGGGTGGCTCCCTGGCGCCGCGCCACCCACCCGTCCACCCAATCGGTCCCGGCGACCACCGCCCAGATGGCCGCCGCCCACCACGAGGGACCTTCCAGGACGATGATCACCACCAGGAGCGGCGCGATCAGCAGGCGCAACAAGGTGACCCCGTTCGCCGGAGTCGCCAGCGCGGTAGGCCCGTAGGTGAGCCCAGGCGAAGCCATCAGGCGACCCTCGCCGGGGCCGCGACCAGATCGGGACCCTCCGCAGCGGTGACCAGCACTCGAGCGAATGACCCCACCGCCAGGCTCCGCGGCACCGACACGATGCCGTCGATCTCGGGGGCCTCGCGGTGCGAACGGCCGACCCCGGGCGAGTCCACCAGCACCAACATCTCCCGGCCCACCAGCTCAGCGCGGCGGCGCGCAGTGATGGCGTCGGCGATCTCTCCGCACTCGGACAGGCGCTCGGCCACCAGCGAGGCCGGTACCTGGTCCGGCAACTCCGCCGCAAAGGTTCCCTCCTCGCGCGAGTAGGCGAAGAGCCCCACCCAGTCCAGATTCGCCTCCTCCAAGAACGACAGCAGGGCGTCGTGATCCTCCTCGGTCTCGCCCGGATAGCCGACGATGAACGAGGACCGCAGCGCGGCGTCAGGCTCCCGGGACCGGATATCGCCGATCCGGTCCAAAAAGCGCGAGCCATTCCCCCACCGCCGCATCCGGCGGAGCAGGGGCGCCGAGGCGTGCTGCAACGACAGGTCGAAATAAGGCACCCCGGTGGCACAGATCGCATCCAGCAGCCCCCCGGTCAGCGAGGAGGGGTAGAGGTAGAGCAGCCGAACCCGCTCGACCTGCGCCGCGACCGCCGACACCAGGTCCACAATGGCACCCCCCCGGCCGGCGTCGCGACCGTAGGACGCCAGGTCCTGGGCGACGAGGACCACCTCTTTGACCCCCAGTTCTCGGACCTCTTGTAAAATTGAGTCCTGCGTGCGGGAGCGCTGTGGGCCACGAAAGCTCGGTATGGCGCAAAACCCGCACCGGCGGTCACATCCCTCCGCCACCTTCACGTACGCCCACGGGGCGGTCGCCGGTGGCCGAGCCAGGTTGAGCAGATCCAGGCTGGGAGCAGCGCCGGGACGGGTGCCAAGAGTCACCGGGACCCCGAAGCCGGCCACCAGGTCCACCTCCGGGAGCGCCTCGGCCAGCTCGGCGCCATAGCGTTGGGCCATGCACCCGGTCACCACCAGGCGAGCGCCCGGGCTCACCGAATCCGAGAGAGCCAGGATGGTCTCGATGGACTCCTGGCGTGCCGCCTCGATGAAGGCGCAGGTGTTCACCACCACCAGGTCGGCCTGCTCGGGTGCCGACGCCGGGGTCATCCCGTCGGCAAGCAGAGTCCCACAGACCTTGTCCGAGTCCACCTGGTTCTTGGGGCAACCCAGGGTCTCCAGCCAGTAACGACCGGGTTTGCCGACCGCTGTGGCCGTACCAGTTCGCACGCTGACAACCTACCACCCACGGAGGGAACGATGAGTAGCCAGTTCGCGGCGATGCCGGCCAACCTGGCACCGATGCTGGCCACCGCCGCCACGCAGCTTCCCACAGGTGCCGAAGCGTGGGCATTCGAGGTCAAATGGGACGGGGTCCGCGCACTCGCCTTCGTGGAAGGCGGCCGGGTGAGGCTCCAGAATCGCAACGGTGTGAACATCACCGGGCGCTACGCGGAGGTGGCCGGAGACGCCCTTGGGCTGCGCCAGCGCCAGCTGTTGCTGGACGGTGAGGTGGTGGCCTTCGACACCCAAGGCCGTCCGAGCTTCAACGCCCTGGCCCGGCACTCAGGCGACGTGCGCTACGTCGTCTTCGACCTGCTGCACCTCGACGGGACCCCGCTCTTGGAGACGTCCTACCTGGAACGCCGCGCACTGCTCGCCGGACTCGGTCTGGGAGGCCCGGAAACCGGCGGCCCGGCCTGGCAAGTACCCGCCTATCACCTGGGTGACGGCGCCGAGCTCTACGAGGCGACCAGGACTGAAGGTCTGGAGGGCCTGGTGGCCAAGCGCCTCGACAGCCGGTACCTTCCAGGCAAGCGCTCTGCGCTGTGGCTCAAGCTCAAACACCGCCATCAGAGCGAATTTGTGGTCGGAGGATGGCTCCGGGGCAGTGGCCGGCGGGCAACCACCCTTGGCGCCCTGCTGGTCGGCTACCACTCGGGGAATGACCTGTGCTTCGCTGGCCGGGTGGGGACCGGTTTCAACGATACCGAGCTGGCCCGGCTCACCTCGGCGCTGGCGACGCTGCACCGGGATGACCAGCCCTTTGGCCCGTCACCTGCCGCACAGGTCCCGCGCCTGGCGGCCCGAGGGGCGCAATGGGTAAACCCGATGCTGGTGGTCGAGGTCAGCTTTGCGGAATGGACCGCGGAGGCAAGGCTGCGCCATCCTTCTTATTTGGGAACCCGGGACGACGTTGACCCCGCTCAGGTGCGCTCGGGGCGGTGACCCGCCTACAGCACGTGCACCAAGAGCACGATCCCCTGGTAGAGGCGGTAGGCCAGGTAGCCGGCGGTGGCGAACACCAGGACCTTGAAGTGCCAGGGCACCCTGGTCGGCTTGGCGATCACCTCCCCGCAACCAGGGCACTCGCCCGACCGGCTCACCTTGTTCGACTCGTAGAACTGGGCACACTCCTCGCACCAGGGCACAACCCCGGTTTAGCCCCTCGATTCGGGAGTCAAACCGCGGCCAGTCGGGAGCGGTCCCGCCGAGGTGCTCCTCAGCCGCTCGGGCCTCAGCGCCGGCGGATGGCGAGGATGGCCACATCGTCCCCCAGCGGCTCGGACGCGAAGTCCTGGGCCGCATCCAGGAGGGACTTGCACAGGATCGTCAGGTCCATGCCGGGTTCGCGCCGCAGGATGCCGGCCACTCGTTCCTCCCCGAACAGTTGCTCACCGGCGCGGGCCTCGGCCAGCCCGTCGGTGTACAACAACAGCACGTCGCCCGAATCCAGCGCCACCTCCCGGCTGATAAAGCTGCCCTTGGGGTCCAGGGCGATCAGCGGCCCGGTCGCCCGCAGCGGCCTAACCTCGCCCCCGTGCCAGAGCCAGGCCGGGGGATGGCCTGCCGAGGAGTAGCGCAGCGTTCCGGCAACCTGGTCGAAGACCACCGCGCACATCGAAACCAGCTCCTCGCCCCCACCCTGGGCCGAGAGGACGATGTTGAGCTCCTCCAGCGCCTGGGCGGGGTCGCGGTACTGGCGGAGCAGCACCCGCAAGAGGTACTTGACCTGGAAGGCAGTTATCGATGGCTCGATCCCGTGACCGGTGACGTCCCCGATGACCGCGGCCCAGCGGGTCTCAACGATGGGGTTGACGTCGTAGAAGTCCCCGGCCATCGCCCCGGTGCCCGGCTGGTAGGCCTGGCCGACCTCGAAACCCTCCATGTCGGGCAGCTGGCCCGGCGCCAGGCGGGCGGACCAGCGCAGCGGGGCCAGCTCCTCCTGTTCGAGCACCTCCTCTGCCCGGCGCTCGAGGTGTGCGCGGCTCTCGGCCACGCGCGCCGCCCCCAAGAACATCCGGGCGTAGCGCAGCGACACCACCACCGCCACCAGCACCAGGAGGAACGGCAGCGCGTACAGGGAGCGGCCGTCCAACGCGGCGGTGGTCGAGACCACGAAGAGCAGGATGTAGAGCAGCGCGGTGTGAGCATCCTTGAGGTACGACGACCGGGCGAGCGCCAGGACATCGTCAGCTCCACGATCTCGGACGCCGCGCTCGATCCTCCTGCTGGCCCGCAACAGCCGGCGGGCGGAGCGGCCCCACACGAAAGCTGCGGCCGCGCAACCCACCGCCACCAGGCCGAGGACCGGCCGGGTGATCATCTCCGGAGCGATCAAGGCCTCACCGCCAAGACTGGCTTGCGCGCTCGGGAGCACCGCTGCGGCGGTGCTGTCGTTCCCGGTCGGACCGGATCTTTCCCGCGCCCTCCAATCTCTTCCCTCCCGGACCCTGGCCGCATGGCTTCACCTGCTTCGCTCGCTCGGGCGCGACTTGGACACCTTACGCCTAACTCGGAGCTTCAGCGCGGTTGGGCCGAGGGCGAAGTGCTCCCGGATGCGATGCTCCAGGTAGCGGACGTAGGTCGGGTCGAGTCCGTGGTCGGTGAACAGCGTGATGGTCGGCGGGTCGGTGGCTCCCTGGACCGCGTAGAGGACCCGGGACCCCACTGCAGGCTGGGCGCGCTGCGCCTGTTGGATCAGCTGGTTGAGCGCCCCGGTGGGTACCCGCCGGCTGTAGGCCGCGATCGATTCCGCCACCGCCGGGAGGAGCCGGTGCACTCCGAGCCCGGTCAGGGCGCTGATCCGGAGCACCGGGGCATATCCCAGGAACCCGAGGCGGTCGTCCACGTCTATCAGCATCTGCGCCCGCGCCTCGGTATCGGTGCACTCCCACTTGTTGAGCACTATCACCACCGGGCTGCCCGCCGCGTCCACACGCTCGGCCAGGCGCTGGTCCTGGTGAGTGACCCCCTGGGTGGCGTCGATCACCAGCAGGGACACGTCGGCACGGTCGATGGCCTGCAGCGCCCGCACCAGGGAGTAGTACTCCGCGCCGACCCCGATGCGAGACTTGCGCCGCAGCCCGGCAGTGTCGATGAAACGCAGTGACCCCGCCTCGGTTTCGACCACCGTGTCGATGGCGTCGCGGGTGGTTCCGCCCACGTCGTGGGTGACCGAACGCTCGTCGCCCACCAGGCGGTTGACCAGGGTGGACTTGCCCACGTTCGGGCGCCCCACTATGGCGATGGCGGGGGGCTCCTCAGTCTCCGGGGTCTCTTCGGAGGCCGGAGCCGTCGGCTCGGGCGGCAGCCGCCTCACCACCTCGTCCAGCAGGTCCCCCGCTCCCCTGCCGTGCAGGGCGCTCACCATGGCGGGGTCGCCCAGGCCCAGAGCGGCCAGCTCCCACGCGTCGGACTCCCGCGAGGCCGAATCGACCTTGTTGGCCACCACCATGCAAGGAATTGAGCTCTTGCGCACCATGCCCGCCACTCCCACGTCCTCATCGGTGATCCCAACCGTGGCATCGAGCACGAACAGGACCAGGTCCGCCTCGGCCAGGGCGCGCTCGGCCTGCGCGCTCACCTGGCCGTCCAGGCCGTCTCGGCCCGCCAGCCAGCCACCGGTGTCCACCAGGTTGAAGGACCGGCCGTTCCACTCCGCAAGGAGCGACTTGCGGTCCCTGGTCACCCCGGGGTGCTCCTCCACCACGGTTACACGGGCTCCGACCATGCGGTTCACCAGGGAGGACTTGCCCACGTTCGGCCGCCCGACCACCGCCACGACCGGGAGCGCCCAGGCCGGCACAGCAGACTCGGCCCGCCTGCTCACCTGCCCGCCTGCAGGGCGCGCCTCAGGGACAGGCCGTCGGTGGGAACCACCTCCACCTGGCGGGGCAGGTCCACCGGACGCAGGCCGTCCAGGAATCGACCCTCCGAGAGGCAGACGTCCGGCAACAAGTAACGGTCATTGACCGGCTGGGCGTCCAGCACACGGGCGATGTCGGCCCCCACCATGAGCCCGGTCACCCCGATGTTACCGCCGAAGAACTCGTTTCGCACCGGCAGGACCCGCACATCGCGCCGGTCCAGCTCCTCGATCAGCGGGGTAAGCACCATGGCACCGTACTCACCGGTGAGCACACCGACGGCGGCGGCCTCCCGGGGGGCACTACCCAGCCGGACCGGGACCTGCCCTCCCGCCTCGGTCCTCGGCGCGCGGTAGCCCTGAGCCGGCGCCCCGTCGACCCAGGCAAAAAAGCCCGGCCGAGGGCCGAGCGCCGCGCTGGCGTCCCCGTGGAAGGCGGCCTCGAAAGCACACGCCATCCCTATCCCGTTCTCGTGCTGGGGAAACCCATCGTACTCCATGAGGCACGGAAATGGCCTCCCCGCCATCAGGTAGTACTCGTCCGCGGCAAAGACAAGCCTCCGCCCGAGTGCCTCGGCGAAGCACTGCTGGGCCTCGTCTACCAGGTCGATCACCCGGTTGGCCTCGGCGGGGGTGTGGGGACGCATGGCCTCCTCGGGCGACCACCGGCTCACTCCGAGAGGCACGACCGCAGCGGTCGAGAGCGTGGGGTACTCGTCGAGGATGCCGGTGAGGGTGTCCTCGAGCACCTCCGCGTCGTTGATCCCGGGGCACACCACCACCTGGCCGTGTACCTCGATCCCTGCATCCAGGAGTGCCTTCAGCCAGCGCAGGCTGGTCGCGCCGCGGGGGTTGCGCAGCATACGGGCGCGCATGGCCGGGTCGGTGGCGTGGATGCTGACATAGAGGGGCGAGAGCGCCTCGTCGATCACCCGCTCCAGGTCCGCCTCGGTGAAACGGGTGAGGGTGGTGAAGTTCCCGTAGAGGAACGAGAGCCGGTAGTCGTCGTCTTTCATGTACAGGCTGCGGCGCATTCCCTTGGGCAGTTGGTAGATGAAGCAGAACTCGCAGTGGTTGTCACAGGTCCTCACCCGGTCGAAGAGAGCGGAGGACACCTCGGCGCCCAGGGGCTCCCCTGCGTGCTTCGTCACCCCGGCGCTGACCTGTAGCCCGCCGCGCAGCAGCTCGATCTCCAGCTCCGCCTCGTCGACGAGGATCTGGTAGGCGATGATGTCCCGGGGCACCTGGCCGTTTACCGAGACGATCTCGTCCCCGGGCAGGACGCCGGCCCGAGCGGCGGGCGACCCCTCCACCACGGCCACCACGCGGGGCAGGGACATACCACCAGGATACGTCCTGGTGGTGCTGCCACGGCACTACGGTGGGAGCTGTGGACGTCGAAAAGGTGCTGCTGGCCAGGCCCAGGGGGTTCTGCGCGGGGGTCGAGATGGCGATCAAGGCCCTCGCCTGGATGTGTCGGGTCTACCCCCCGCCGGTCTACTGCTACCACGAGATCGTTCACAACAAGGTGGTGGTTGACCGCTTCGTCGAACAGGGCGTGGTGTTCGTGGACGACGTCTCCGAGGTGCCGCCCGGTGCGCCTCTGATGCTGAGCGCCCACGGCACGGCGCCAGAGGTGGAGGCGGCGGCCCGGCGGTCGGGGGGAGTGGTGGTAAATGCGGTCTGCCCGCTGGTCACCAAGGTCCACCACGAGATGAAGGTGCGCGCCAGCAAGGGCTACACCGTGATCTACGTCGGCCACGCTGGCCACGAGGAGGCGGTGGGCACCATGGCGGTGGCCCCCGACTCGGTCCGCCTGGTCGAGACGGCCGCAGACGTGGATGTCCTGGCCGAAATGGGGTCCGAGGTGGCCTTGCTCACCCAGACCACCCTCAGCCAGGACGAGGCCGAAGCTGTGAGGGCGCGAGCGATCGAGCGCTTTCCCGAGCTGTGGATGCCCGGCCGGAGCGACCTGTGCTTTGCCACCACCAACCGCCAGGCTGCACTCTCCGCCATCGCCGACCAGGTGGACGCCATGATCGTGGTTGGCTCGGCCAACTCCTCCAACACCGTTGCCCTCGAGCGGGTGGCCCGTGCGGCAGGCTGTCCCCGGGTCTACCGGGTAAACGAGGCGGCCGAGCTGCCGGACGACCTGACCGGCACCGTGGGGGTCACCGCCGGGGCCTCGGCTCCCGAAGAGCTGGTGGAGGCGGTACTGGCCGCCCTTGCCCCCAGAGACGGGGTCCGCGAGGTCAGCGCGGTCGACGAGGACGAGTACTTCCCCCCGCCCCGCGAGCTACGCGACCTGGCCCGAACGATGTCAGGAGCGCAGGCAGATCCAAATACCTCGTTTCTCGATGACCGGCACCGGTCCGCCAGCGACGCGTTGGCCGCCCTGGGCGGAACTTTGGACAACAAAGTCACCACAGACGCGCTCATTGTCCAAAGAAGTTCGTCCTGACGCGAGCCTTGCCGGTGTCACCTTAGGTGGTCCCGACCAGTCAGAGTCGGCGAGACGGCGACCAACAGGAGGAGCACCGTGACAATAGTGAATGGAACCTCAGGTGGCGCGCTGGTAGCCCCCCGCCGGGTAGACGTGCTCGCAGACCTGCTCCCCGGCACCCTTCTCCGGGACGCCGCGCTGGTGGTCGCCGGGGCGGTGCTGGTGGGTATCTGTGCCCAGGTGGTGGTGCCCCTGCCGTTCACCCCGGTCCCGCTGACTCTTCAGACCTTCGGTGTCCTGCTCGCCGGCGCGGCCCTCGGCTGGCGCCGCGGCGCAGCGTCGATGATCCTCTACGGTGCCCTGGGCGTCGCCGGCCTGCCGTGGTTCGCCAGCCACATGGGTGGCACCGCGATCCTCTCCTACCCGAGCTTCGGCTACGTCATCGCCTTCCCGGTAGCGGCCGGCCTGGTGGGTTGGCTGGCAGGCCGGCACTGCGACCGCTCCCCCGTCCGCACCGCTGCGATGATGATCGCAGGTAGTGCCGTGACCTACGCCGGTGGGCTCCCCTGGCTGATGGTCAACCTTCACGTCGGCCTGGCTGAGGGACTGCACCTGGGGGTTACCCCGTTCCTTCCTGGCGACGCGATCAAGGCGCTTGCCGCCGCGCTCGTCCTACCCGCCTCCTGGGCGCTGGTCAACCGCCGGCATCCTTCCGAGCGAAGGGACTAGCCTCCTTGCGGCTCGGCCTGCAACGTCACCAGTCATGGGATCACTCTCGCCGGAGGCCAGCACGCCACCGAGACGGTCGCGAGGGTGACCAAGCTGCCGGGTTCGAGCACGGTGTCAGTCGAATGGAAGGCCGGAAACTGGACCTTCGAGATCGGCGCTGCCCGTCCTGCATCTCAGGTGGTGTACGCGGCTGACGCCCTGGTCAAGGAGATCCACTCCCACCCCCTGCCGGCGAGCAGCGCCGGCGTCCATGCAACCGGTCACGCTGCCGGGGGTGGGCACTGGTGGGCGGCGAACTGGAGCAAATTCTTAATATTGGGTTGGGGTAAATGACGCAACAGCGGGCCTAACCTGTCAGTCAGTGCCTTCCGAAACCACCGACCCTGCCCTGAGGGCGGACATCCGCCTGCTCGCCGAGCACCTCGGGCGCTCGATCCTCCGCCAGGAGGGGCGGGACTGCTTCAACCTGGTCGAGCGGGTGCGATCCCTGACCCCCGAGGCCCGCAAATCGAGGGCAGCTCGGGCGGGCACCGAGCTGGAGGAGCTGCTCTCCGGGGTCGAGCTGGGACAGGCGGTGGCGCTGGTGAGGGCATTCTCGTCTTATTTCCATCTGGCCAACATCGCTGAGCAACTGCACCGGGCGGACGCCACCGCGCGCTCCGACGCAGACCGTGGGTGGCTCCAGACCACGGTGGACGCGATGCTCGCCGAAGGAGTGGCGATTGGCGAGATCGAAGCGGTGATCGCCCGGCTGGAGCTGCGTCCGGTCTTCACCGCCCACCCCACCGAGTCGGCCCGGCGGTCGATCCTGACCAAGCGCCGGCAGGTGGCCGACCTGCTGGAGCGGCGCGCCGATCCGCGCTCGTCGGAGGACGAGCGGACCCGGGACGACAAGCGCCTTGCCGAGGTGATCGACCTTCTGTGGCAGACCGACGAGCTCCGCCGGGAGCGCCCCACTCCCCTCGACGAGGCCACCTCGGCGGTTAACTACCTGGACCAGCTGTTCAGGGAGGTCATGCCCGACGTGCTGGAGGACCTGGCAGACCAGCTCGGTCGGCTGAACGTCGAGCTGTCCCCCAGGGCGCGGCCGATCCGGTTTGGCATCTGGGCTGGTGGAGACCGCGACGGCAACCCCAGGGTAACCCCTGAGGTCACCCTGGCGGTCCTGGCCCTCCAGCACACCCACGCCCTGGACAACCTCGTCGCCGGCATCGAGCAACTCACCAGCGAGCTGAGCTCGTCCACCCGGATCGTGGCGGTATCGCCCGATCTGGAGGCCAGCCTGGCGGCCGACCGAGTGGCCCTCCCCGAAGTGCACGAGCGGTTTGGCCGGCTGAACGCCGAGGAGCCCTACCGACTCAAGTGCTCCTACATCCGGGAGCGACTGCTGAACGCCCGTCGCCACCTGGTCGGCCAGGCCGTAGCGGTGGGGTCGCCGGTGCTGGCCCCGGGGGCAGAGGGGGCGCTGGCTCGCGAGCGCGGGCTTGGTGGTCTCGTGGCCTACGCCCGAACCGACGAGCTGCTCTGTGACCTCGAGGTGATGCGCACCTCCCTGGTGGCCAACGGGGGTGAGAGGCTCGCCCGGGGCCCCCTGGACCGCTACATCCGCACCGCCAGCGCCTCGGGCCTTTCACTGGCGACCATGGACGTGCGCGAGCACTCCGAGCGCCATCGGTGGGCGGTAGACGTACTCTTCGGATCAGCTGTGGATTACGCGTCTCTCCCGCCCGCCGAGCGCACCAGGTTGCTGTCCAAAGAGCTGGCAGGCGGGCTGGCGCTGGGCGGTCCTTACGCCGGCCGGCTGAACACCGACCCCCCCAGCGCGAAGGATGAGGCCGCCCGCGTCACCTTCGAGACTTTCGCCATGATCCGCGCCGCGCTGGACCGCTTTCCAGAGTGCATCGAGAGCTACATAGTCTCGATGACCAACGGCGCTGACGACCTGCTGGCCCCGGTGCTCCTGGCTCGGGAGGCGGGGCTCGTCGACCCGGCGGGCGGCCGTGCCGACATCGGCTTCGTCCCCCTGTTCGAGACCATCGGACAGCTCCACCGGGCCGGTGAGATCCTCGACGAGCTGCTCTGCGACCCCTACTACCGCCAGATCGTCTCGCTGCGCGGCGAGCTCCAAGAGGTAATGCTCGGTTACTCGGACTCAAACAAGGACGGGGGGATCACCACCTCGCTCTGGGAGATCCACCGAGCCCAGCGTGCGCTGCGGGACTGCGCCGCGGCCCACGGAATCCGCCTGCGCCTCTTCCACGGCCGCGGCGGCACTGTGAGCCGTGGGGGAGGCCCCGCTGGCCAGGCCATCCTGGCCCAGCCCAACGGGGCGCTGGACGGGTCGATCAAGATCACCGAGCAGGGCGAGGTGATCTCCGACAAGTACGGCCTGGCCGCCCTCGCCCGGAGAAACCTGGAGATCTCCGTCGCGGCAGTGCTTCGGGGCTCGCTCTTGCATCGCGAAGCCTGCCAGCCGCCTGAGGTCCTGAGCCGCTGGGACCAGACCATGTCCTGCGTGTCCGGCGCCGCCTTCTCCTCGTACCGTCGCCTGATCGAGGACCCGGGGCTCGTGGATTACTTCCTGGCTTCAACGCCGGTCGAGGAGCTGGCCGGCCTGAACATCGGCTCGCGACCTTCCAGACGTCCGCGACAATCGTCTACCGCGACACTCGATGACCTGCGGGCCATCCCCTGGGTCTTCGGCTGGACCCAGTCCCGCCAGATCGTGCCGGGCTGGTTCGGGGTCGGCAGCGGCCTGGCCTGCGCCCGCTCGGCCGGCTTTGGCGGGGTGCTGGACGAGATGAACCGGGACTGGGACTTCTTCCGCGCCTATATGTCCAACGTGGAGATGGTCCTGTTCAAGACCGACCTGGGCATAGCCCGCCTCTACGTAGATCGCCTCGTCCCGCCCGCCCTGCACTACGTCTTCGAGACTATCGAGGAGGAGCACCGCCAGAGCGTCGCACAGGTGTTGGAGCTGCTGGGCACCGACTCCCTGCTGGCGCGCCACCCCGGCCTGCGCCGCACCCTCAAGGTCCGCGACGCCTACCTGGACCCGATCAACTACCTGCAGGTGGCGCTGCTGGCGCGCTTGCGGGCCTCGGCTGGCGATCCGGAAGGCGACCCCCTCCTGCAAAGGGCGGTCATGCTCACCGTCAACGGCATCGCCACCGGCCTGCGCAACACGGGTTGAGCCCCTCCGCCGCCCTGCGCAACGCCGGCCACCGGGTCGCATCCGCCGGCCCGCGACAACCCGGCTGCCGGGTCCGGAAAGGTCCTGCGGACCGAACTCGGCGTGATGAACGCGTCCACAGTGACTTGATCACGCCAAGTTCGGTCTGCTCAGCGGATCCCGGACTGGTCAGACCCCGCGGTCAGGCCACCCCTGGACCGGCCAGGACCACCAGGTCGTCGCGGTGGACAACCTCGGGGTTGACCCCGGCTGGTAGCTCAGAGGTGCGCCGGCCCGCCCACTGAGCGAGGAGTGCGGATGAGTGGCTCACCAGACCCTTGGCGAACACGACCCCTGAAGGGTCGCAGATCTCGACAGCGTCCTCGGCGGCAAATGTTTCCCGGACCTCGACGACACCGGCCGGCAGCAGGGACCGGCCGCCCTCCACCAAGGCACGGCGAGCCCCCTGGTCAACTACCACGGTCCCCGAGGAAGCCACCGCAAAGGCGATCCAGCACTTACGGGCGGACAAGCGCTCGGCACGCGGCCGCACGACAGTGCCCACGCCGGGCTCCCCTGCCACCGCCTGCGCCAGGACTCCCGGCCGGGTGGCCGCAGCGATCACGGTGCGGATCCCGGACCACGCAGCCATCTTCGCTGCGGCCAGCTTGGAAGCCATGCCCCCGCTCCCCCCGAGTGTGCCCGCGCCACCCGCCGCAGCCTCCAGCTGACGGTCCACCTCGATCACCTCCTCGATGAGCGAAGCGCCAGCGTCCAGGCGCGGGTCGCCCGTCAGCAGCCCGGTGGTATCGGTCAGCAGTACCAGCAACTCTGCGTTCACCAGGTTGGCCACCAGGGCGGCGAGACGGTCGTTGTCGCCAAAGCGGATCTCGTCGTTCGCCACCGCGTCGTTCTCGTTCACCACCGGGACCACGCCCAGATCGAGCAGCCGGGCCAACGTCTGGCGGGCGTGGAGGTACTGCTGTCGGTGGATAAAGTCCAGCGGTGCCAGCAGGACCTGCCCACCCACCGCGCCCAGAGCCGTCAGCGCGGCGTCGTAGGTGGCCATCAGCCGGCTCTGGCCCACCGCGGAAATCGCCTGGAGGGTTGCCAGGTCGGTTGGTCGGGCATGCGCGAGCCCGAGCGGGGCGAGGCCGGCAGCGATTGCCCCCGAAGTGACCAGCACCACCCGGTGACCGGCATCCCGGAGACCCACCGCCTCCAAGCACAGCTTGGCCACCGCCGCTTGGGCGATCTCCCCTGCGGGGCCAGTTATGGAGGACGTGCCGACCTTCGCGACGACGATCACGGGGCGACGACGATCACGGGGCGACGACGATCACAGCGGACGGCGTCAGTGGTCTGGCTCGAAGGTAAAGCTGAACCCGGCGATGCGGACCAGATCTCCTTCGCGGGCCCCCGCCCGTGCGAGGGCACGATCCACCCCCATTCGGCGCAACCTTGTCTGGACGTGCTGCAGCGCGCCGGGGTCGTTGATGTCGCTCACCGCCACCGCCCGCTCAGCCGAGCGCCCCGACACCAGCCAGTCCCCGGATAGGTCCCTGGCCACTGCGACGCCTTCAGGCCGCGGCCGGTGGACGACCACTCCGACAGTGCCCGTCAGCTCTCGCTTTCCGGCCGGTCGCAACAGCTCGACGCTCGCTCCGGCCGGTGTGGCGGCGCCTGTGGAGGCTCGTTCGAAGGCCACCAGGTCCGCGACTGCCCCGAGGAACCGGTCCAGACCGTCTCCGGTGACAGCGGAGATCCGCATCGGTTCGGTGGGGCCGGTCGGTTCGGCGGGGTCGGTCGGTTCGGTGGGGCCGGTCGGTTCGGCGGGGTCGGTCGGGTCGGCGGGGTCGGTCGGTTCGGCGGGGCCGGTCGGTTCGGTGGGGCCGGTCGGTTCGGCGGGGTCGGTCGGTTCGGTGGGGCCGGACCCCGCCAGTCCCGCCGCCTGCAGGTCGGCCGCCTGCAGGTCGGCCGCCAGCAGGTCGGGCGCCAGCAGGTCGGCCTTGGCGCCCACCACCAAGCGGGGGCGCTCGACCAGGTCGGCTTGGTACCTGCCCAGCTCGTCGAGCAGCACCGACTCTTGCCGGATGGGGTCGATCGCCGCCGCGGGGTCGAGGTCCAAAAGGACCACCAGGACCTTGGCCCGCTCCACGTGACGCAGGAAGCGATGCCCGAGGCCCCGGCCCTCCGCGGCCCCTTCGATCAGGCCGGGGATGTCGGCCATCACCAGCTCGACATCCCCGACCCGCACCACCCCGAGGTTCGGCACCAGGGTGGTGAAGGGATAGTCGGCGATCTTGGGTCGCGCAGCCGAGACTACCGAGATCAAGGTCGACTTGCCCGCGTTGGGCATGCCCACCAGCGCAACATCCGCCATCAGCTTGAGCTCCAGGTTGAACCACTGCTCCTCGCCCTTCTCGCCCTGTTCGGCGAAGCTCGGCGCCCGGTAGCGGTTGGAGAGGAACGAGGCGTTCCCCCGCCCTCCACGGCCTCCTTCCGCCGCCCGCCACCGGGCCCCGGCACCGGCCAGATCCGCCAGCACCTCCCCTGAAAGAGACCGGATGATCGTCCCCTCAGGCACCTCCACCACCACATCGGCTCCCGTGGCCCCGTCCTTTCCCTTGCCCTTTCCGTGGGTACCATCCACCGCGCGGCGGTGAGGATGGTCGGAGAAGCTGAGCAGTGACGCCAGACGGGTCGAGGTCTGGAGCCAGACATCGCCCCCTCCCCCGCCGTTGCCCCCGTCGGGCCCGCCGCGGCTCACGTGCGCCTCCCGCCGGAACGAGACCGACCCGGCGCCGCCGTCCCCAGCCTTGACATGCAGCTGGGCCTCATCGACAAACGCAGACACGGCCCCTCAGCCTAGGGTGGTGGCCACTGGCGCCCACTTGCGAGCGCCCTCGACCTTCGGAGGACACCGATGACCATCTCTACCGGCGACCGCATCCCCGACGTGGAACTGCTGAAAGCCGAGGGTGGCGGCACTCCTGTGAGAACATCGGAGGTCCTGGGCCAGGGCAGGGTGGTGCTCTTCGCGGTCCCGGGAGCCTTCACCCCGACCTGCTCCGACGCCCACCTGCCCGGCTTCGTCCTGCGAGCGGCGGATCTGAAGGGCAAGGGGGTGGACACGGTGGCGTGCGTGGCTATGAACGACGCCTTCGTCTTGGCCGCCTGGGGCGACGCCCAGGGAGTGGGCGAGGATGTGGTGATGCTGTCCGATGGCACCGGTTCCTTCACCCGGGCCATGGGAATGGAGATCGAGATCGGAGCGGCCCACGGACTTGGAACACGCTCCAAGCGCTATGCGGCGGTCATCGAGGATGGGGTTGTGACCTGGCTCGGGGTAGAGGCCAGCCCCGGCGACCACGAAGCCTCTTCTGCCGACTCGGTCCTCGCCGCGCTGTAGCCCTCAGGGTAGTCTCGAACCGGTTCGCCCGCAGGCCGTGCCCACTCGCTACCCGCGCCCGGCCCGTGGGTGGACACGGCGGGTGAGCACCCACCGGGCTACATGTTACCCCCTTAGGGGGCTAGGACATCCACCAGCTTGCGGCCCTTGCGGAACCCGAACTTGACGTTGCCCTCGGCGGTGGCGAACAGAGTGTCGTCTCCTCCCCGCCCCACGTTGATCCCAGGGTGAAAGTGGGTTCCGCGCTGGCGCACGATTATCGCCCCGGCCCGCACCGCGGTGCCGTCGAAGCACTTCACCCCGAGTCGCTGGGCGTTGGAGTCCCGGCCGTTGCGGGTAGACCCGCCGCCCTTGGTCTTGGACATCGCTTTGCCTCCTAGGCCTGGCCCGGGCTGATCCCGGTGACTTCGATGGTCGTGTAGTGCTGGCGGTGGCCCCAGCGGCGCCGGTTGTTGGACTTGGGCTTGTAGGTGAATCCGTTGATCTTCGGTCCTGCGGCTTCGCCTACCACCTTGGCCGAGACCACCGCTCCGGTGAGCGCGCCGGAGCCGGCCACCACGGTGGCCCCGTCGACCAGCAGGACCGGGGTGAAGCTCACCTCGTCGCCGACCGCTACACCCAGGCGCTCGACATCCAGGCGCTGGCCCAAAGTGACCTTCTCTTGCTTGCCGCCTGTGGCGATCACTGCGTACATAGGCCCGCGATACTAGCGGTGTTCGGGCCTATTCCAAGCCATCCCGCTCGACCACGCCCCGGCCGCCGCAGGTGGGGCAAGTGCGGGACATTGCCTCTACCAACCCGTCGGAGACCCGTTTGCGGGTCATCTCCACCAGGCCCAGCTCCGACACGTTGAATACCTGCGTGCGGGTCTTGTCTCGCGCCAGCGCCTCCCTGAAGGCCGCCACCAGCTGGTCACGGTTGGACTTCACCTCCATGTCGATGAAGTCGATGACGATGATGCCCCCGATGTCGCGCAGGCGGAGCTGGTGCGCGATCTCGTCCGCGGCCTCCAGGTTGTTGGCGAACACGGTCTCTTCGAGGTTGGAGGTGCCCACGTTCTTGGAGGTGTTCACGTCTATCACGGTGAGGGCCTCGGTCCGTTCGATAATCAGGGAGCCCCCGGAGGGGAGCCACACCTTGCGGTCCAGAGCGCGGTGCAGTTGCTCGGCGATGTGGTGACGCTCAAAGATGGGAAGGGGGTCAGCAGAGTCGTAGAGGGTCACCCTGTCGGCCAGGGCCGGGTCGATGCTGGCCACGTAGTCCCGGACCTCGTTATACAGGCCGGGGTCGTCGATGATCACCCCGCGGAAGGCCGCGTTCAGCTCCTCCCGGATAACCCTCACCGTGGCAGCCGGTTCGGCATACAACAAGGTGGGGGCCTTGGCCGTTGCGGCTTGGGCCTCTATCCGCTCCCAGGACTTGACCAACCGTGAAATGTCCCGGGAGAGCTCCTCGGGCGCCGCACCCTGGGCTGCGGTGCGCACGATGAGTCCGTGCGAGGGCGGCCTTACCTCTTCGAGGATGCGGCGGAGGCGCTTGCGCTCCTCGTCGGCGAGTCGCTTGGAGATGCCGTTGGTGGAGGCATTGGGAACCAGCACCACAAACCGACCGGGGATGGAGACCTGTTGGGTCAGGCGCGCTCCCTTGGTGCTGATCGGGTTCTTGGTGACTTGGCAGAGGATCGACTGACCGGGGTGCAACAGCTGCTCGATCCGGGCCACCGAAGACCTGGACGACTTGGCCTCCTGGGTGTCCTGATCCAGCTCTGTGTCCTCGTGGTCGTGAAGGCCACCCGATTCGGGGTGGATGTCAGCCCGGTAGAGGACCGCGTTCTTGGCGGTCCCGATATCCACAAATGCGGCTTCCATCCCGGGCAGCACTGTCTCCACTCTCCCCAGGTAAATGTTGCCGTCGATCTCGTTGTTGGTGTCGGTCCGCCTGGAGACGTGGTGCTCGATGAGGGACCTTCCCTCCAGGACCGCGATCTGGGTGGCCTCGGCGCCCACGTGGACACACATCAGGTACCGGCCGGCTTCGCGCGGAGCGCGCCTTCTTGCCTCCCGGCGGAGCGGTGCGGTGGCCGCGGTCCCTCCGGCTGGCTTTGGCGTTGGGATCGAAGCCGAGGTTGGTTGGTTGCGGACCCGTCTGGTCCCACCGCGAGAGCCTCGGCGTCGCTTGCGACTGCCCGCTGCCGCCGGGGTAGCGCCAGCCCCCACGGCGGAGCCAGCCCCCACGGCGGAGCCAGCCCCCACGGTGGAGCCAGGCCCAGGTCGGGTCACTCCCGCTGCGGGCGGCTCCGGCTCCTCAGCGGAGGCAACTGGACCAGCATCTGGGCTGGGGTGGGTCATCGGGGAGGTCCCTTCTTGTGGTTCCCGCCCTTGCACCTGGCCCGGGATTTGCTGGCGGCTGCGGCGCACCGCTCAGGTATTGCGAAGCTGGGCTGTGGGGCCGGCCACGGACTGTGTCGTGGCGACCCTGGGTGCGATCAGGGTGGTATGCGCGTCCGTCACACCCGGGGACAGGTTTGCCCACCAAGTGCCGTCGCGCTCGGCCTGTATCGGAATTGGTCTGAGCAGGCTGCGCCGGTGCACACGGGACGGGCGTCAGGCAAAGGCTCACTACCACCACTCTAACGTCGCCGTGCCCTTTGCGTAGCTCGCCTCAAGGCGGTCCGTTTGCTCCCTGGCTCGCTGCCGCGGTCGAGCCAGCAGCGGGGGTCGAGCCGCCGGTGGGCGTCGAGCCGCCAGTGGAGGTCTAGCCACCGGTGGGGGTCTAGGTCTAGCCACCGGTGGGGGTCTAGCCGCCGGTGGGTGTGGGCGTAGTGGGTGTGGGTGTGGTGGAGGTCGGCGTTGTGGAGGTCGGCGTTGTGGAGCTCGGCGTGGTGGAGGTCGGCGGAGTGGAGCTTGGCGTCGTGGAGGTCGGCGTGGTGGAGGTGGGCGTCGTGGAGGTGGGCGTCGTGGAGGTCGGCGTGGTGGAGGTGGGCGTGGTGGAGGTGGGCGTCGTGGAGGTCGGCGGAGTGGAGGTCGGCGGAGTGGATGTCGGTGTCGTGGTGGAGCTATACGTTGGCGCCGACTGGTACGTGGTCGAGGTGGTATAGGTGCTGTTCGACCCCGTGTTGCCCGTCACCGTCGAGGTGCCGGACCCGGAGGTCGTGGTCGAGGTGGTTGAGGTGGAGGTCGTGGTGGAGCTCGGGGGGGTCAGCTCGGGAACCAGCACCGGGGACGGCTTGGGCGCCTTGATCGGGCCGACCGGGTGTGCCTCCAGGTACTTGAGCGTTGTAGCAGCCACCGGGGCGGACACCGCAGAGCCATAGCCGGCCTGTTCGATCACCACCGCCACCACGTACTGGGGGTTGTTGATATCCGCACCGGCAAAGGCCACAAATAGCGAATTGGGGACCGGGTGGTTGGTGCTGGCGGTACCGGTCTTGCCGGCCACGTCCAGCTTGGAGAAGTCGAATCCCTGGAACGGCCCGTATGCCGTCCCCTTCGGGCTCTGGACCACTCCCAGGAAACCCTGGAGCATGGCGTTGTGGTTGGCCGCGGACATCTTCACGTGTCCCGTCACCACGGGGGCGAACCTCTTGACCACCTTGCCCTGTGCGTCGACGATGTCCGCCGCCACCTGGGGCTGGTATCGGGTCCCGCCATTGGCAAAGGTGGCGTACGCATCCGCGAGCTCGAGGGGCGTCACCACCGTCTGGCCCTGGCCAAAGGCCACCTCGATGTTGTCACCCGCATACCAGGTGGCAGGGCAGTTGGGATCGGACTTGGGCGCCCCCACGCAGTTGGCCTCCCGGTTGGCGTAGCTGTCGACGGACCCAGCCTCTTCGCCGGGCAGATCCACCCCGGTTCCCTTGCCCAGGCTGTAGGCGTTGGCGGCCTTCTGGATCGGGGTGAAGCCGTACTCGCCGTTGGTCTCGTAGGCGTTGTAGAACATGTCGCCGATGTTGTAGAAGAACACGTCGTCCGACACAGTGATGGCATCGGTTATGTTCACCTCACCCTGCGCACTGCTGTCGTCGTCAGTGAAGGTGCATTGGCCGGTGCATCCGACGGCGGTGTACGAGCCGGTGGCGTCGTTGTAATAGTACGACGGGGTGATCAGCCCGGTGTTGAGCGCCGCGGTCGAGGTGGCCAGCTTGAAGGTGGAGCCGGGGGTATACAGGCCTTGGATCGCCCGGTTGAGCAGCGGCTCGTTGTTGTTCGGGTCGTTGAGTGCGTTGAAGTCGGAGGTACTGATCCCGCCCACCCACTCGCTCGGTTTGTAAGTCGGGTACGAGGCCATGGCGTAGACGGCGCCGGTCTCGGGGTTCATTACCACGGCAGCTCCGGCGGGAGCCGCGGCGTCTGTATTGGCCTGTTGGACATAGGTCCCGCGGACGTTCAGGATGGCGGTTGACAGGGCGGTCTCCAGGGTCTGTTGCAAACTCAGGTCGAGGTTCAGCTGGACGCTGTCCCCGGCAGTGGGGGAGGTGGTGGTCCCGGTCCCCACCACCTGACCGTTGCTGTCGACCAGCAGGTCGGTGGTGCCGGGCTTGCCGTAGAGGGAGCTGTTGAAGGAGTCCTCCACCCCGCTCTGGCCCACCAGGTCGCCGGCGGAATACCCCTTGTACTGGGGCTCCTTGATCTCTGACCCGCTGATCGGGTTCAGGAATCCCAGCAGCTGCGAGGCGGTGTCACCGTAGGGGTAGGTGCGCTGCGAGATGGCCTGGGCCGAGACCCCGGGGAACTCCGAGGAGTGCTCCGCGATGTAGACGATAACCGACTTGGAGACGTTGGTGGCAATAGGAATCGGGACGTACTCGGTGACCTGTTTGCTGTTGAGGGCGGTCATGACCTGCGCCTTGGTCATGTGCAGCACCTTCGCCAGCCGGCCAACCACCGCGGGGTGCTGCTTGGCGGCGTAGTCGGACCAGGTGACCGCCTCGGTGACCGCGCTGCCGGCGAGCACCTGGCCCGAGCGGACCAAGATGTTCCCCCGGGGCGGCGCGACGCTCACGGGCTGCACCGAGTTGGCCGCCGCCAGCTGGGTATACCCCGTGGATTTGAGGACCTGGAGCGAGTACAGCCGGGCGAACATGGCCAGGAACAGCACCCCGATCACCCCCCCGACCAGACCCAGTCGAAGCCGGGCGGTCTGGGCCGAGCTGCGCGCCGGTCGCCGAGCCAGGGCATTGCGCCGTGACGCCGAGGTGCGCCGGATCATCTCGCTGAGCGTGGGCAGGGGCGGCCTGGACACCCGTCCGCCGCGACTCCGCGAGCCCGGAGACCCTCTGCCCGGCGACCCTCTGCCCGGAGACCCTCTGCCCGGCGACCCGCTGCCTGTCCAGCGACGGCGGGCGGCGCGGCGCGAGCCCCTGGGGGCGAGGTGTGCTCTGCGAGGGCGGCTCACCTCCACACCCCCGCTCCCGGCCGGCCCGCCACGCCGGCTGAGAGGCCTCGACGGTTGCGCAGGCCCCGGCGGCTCCCCGATGCGCTGGCCCAGCGAACTGCCGCTGCCGCCGGCACCGCGAGTACCGCGTTTACCAGGACCACAGTCAAAACGATCCACACCAGTCCCTGGGTCGATCCCTTGCCCACCACCACAAGGATCAGCGCATAGAGCAGGGTCCCCCCCAGGCTTGCCGCCGCCGCTACGGCCACGGTGAGCAGGCGTCCCTCAACCCCCGCCAAGGTCTCGCTCAAGAGCCCGACCGCGAAGCCGAGAAGCGTAAAGGCAAGCGAGGTGAGCCCGAACGGGGTGACCACGAACAGGTCCACCCCCAGACCGACGAAAAATCCGACCATCGCTCCCCTCCGCGGACCGCCGTCCAGTGCGGCCAGCACCACCACCAGTTCCATCAGGTCCGGCTGTGCCCCATGGATGCGGAGCCCCCCCAGCAGGCTGTGCTGCACTACAAAAGCGCCGATGGCCACCAGGGTGAGCCGGTAGGTGACCCAGTCCGAGCGTCCGCCGAGACCCGCGCCCCCGACCTGCGCCGAGCCTGCGCCGAGGTGGTCCCCGTAACCGCTCACGGGGCGGACGACGGCTTGAACAGCAAGACGCCCACGAACTGGAGTCCTGCGAAGTTGACCGACGGCTTCAAGGTAACCGTCTCCTGGCTGGCCGCTGGCGCCAGGCTGGCGTTGGCCACGGTTCCGACCGGGATATCGAACGGGTACAGGTCGCCCGCCCCCCCGCTGGTTACCATCAGCTCTCCCTTAAACAGCTTGGTCCCTGGGAAGATCAGGCCGACGCTCAAGGGCTCATCCGAGCCTTGTCCGTTTGCCAGAGCTAGACCGGCCTGCTGACCCGTGGCACCAAAAGAAACGCCCACCTTGGTGGCGGGATCAGTTATCAACTGGACAGTGCATCGGTCGGAGGACACCTGGACCACGGTACCCACCAGACCGCCTCCTGTCACCGCGGGCATCCCTATCCGTATGCCGGCTCCGGTGCCCTTGCTCAACTGGATGCTGTCCTGGAAGTTGGAGGCCGAGTTTGCGACCACCTGGGTCACCACGTCGGTGATGGCGGGAGCGAAGCTCAGATGCTCTTCGGCCGCTATCGCCGCCATCTGGGACTCGATAACGCTGTCTTTGGAGTTCGACCCCTTGAGGGCCGCGATCTGGTCGCCCAGCTTGGCGTTGGCGGCCTTGACGCTCCCGTAGCTCGCCGCACCCTCGAAGAACCTCCCGACCGGCCCGAACACAGTCCCCGCCGCCGACTGGATCGGAGTAAACACGTCAGCGGCGGCACTTCTTACGCCACTCAGCCACCCAGTGGAGCCTCCCCGGAACGACAGCGTGATGACTGATATCGAGGCCAGCACCAGGACCAAAAGGACATAGCGGGGCCGCGAGCTTCGCCGGGACATTGCCACGGTGCGGGGGAGGGCTCAGCGCGAGCCGGACGAGATCAGGACCTGCTTGAGAGCCTCGAACTCCTCCAGACACTGGCCACTGCCGATTACCACCGAATGCAGCGGGTTCTTCGCCACGATTATCGGCATCCCCGTCTCCTGGGAGAGCCGGACATCCAGTCCGTGGAGCAGGGCCCCCCCGCCCGTGAGGACGATCCCCTGCTCCATGATGTCGGCGGCCAGCTCAGGTGGAGTCTTGTCCAGGGTGATCTTGACCGCGTCCACGATGGCCGCGATCGGCTCCTCCAGTGCCTTGCGGATCTCCTCGGTCGAGGTGACGATCGTCTTTGGGAGGCCGGTGATCAGGTCGCGGCCACGGATCTCGGCGTGCAGCTCCTCCTCGAGGGCACAGGCCGAACCGAGGGCCATCTTGATCTCCTCGGAGGTGCGCTCCCCCAGCGCCAGACTGTACTCCTTCTTGATGTAGGTGATGATAGCCTCGTCCAGCTCGTCGCCACCGATCCGGATCGACTGGCTGGTCACGATACCACCGAGGGAGATGACCGCCACCTCGGTGGTCCCACCGCCGATGTCCACCACCATGTTCCCGGTCGGCTCGTGCACCGGAAGCCCGGCTCCGATGGCCGCGGCCATGGGCTCCTCGATGATGTATACCGGCTTGCGCGCCCCCGCGACCTCCGCGGCCTCCTGGACCGCCCGCTGCTCGACCCCGGTAATCCCCGATGGGACGCAGATGATCATCCTGGGCCGGGCAAAGTGGCGCTGGTGGACCCGCTGGATAAAGTACCGCAGCATCTTCTCGCAGATCTCGAAGTCCGCGATCACCCCGTCCTTCAGCGGCCGGATCGCCTGGATGTGACCGGGTGTGCGCCCGATCATCCGCTTGGCCTCCATCCCCACCGCCAGTGGCCGTCCGTCCCTCACGTTCACCGCAACCACCGAAGGCTCGTTCAGCACGATCCCGCGCCCGCGCACATACACCAAGGTGTTGGCGGTCCCTAGGTCGACCGCCATGTCGCGGCCCCGGAATGACGAGAAGAGGTTGTCAGCCATGTTACGCTTGCCTCCTCGGGCCGGCGGAGCTGGTGTGACGGTAGAGCACTGGCTGCAAGGCTACATCGCGCGGGCTGCGCTTGCTACCCCAGCTTGGGAAAGAATATTGCAATCTCTCGCAGGGCCGCCGTGCCCGAGTCCGACCCGTGAACCAGGTTGGCTGAGACCGTGCTGGCCATGTCGCCCCGGATGGTGCCCGCGTTCGCCTCGGCGGGATTGGTGGCCCCCATCAGTCGGCGCACGATCTGCCAGGTGTCTACGGGACCCTCCACTACGCAGACGAGCGAGGGTGAGCGGCCAATAAAGGCAACTAGGTCTGCGTAGAATCCGCGCTTCGCGTGCTCGGCGTAAAGCTGTGCCGCCAGGCCCGCGTCGATCACCCGGAGCTCGGCGGCGACCAGCTTCAGGCCCTTGGCCTCCAGCCGGCTCAGTATCTGGCCAGCGAGGCCGCGCTCCACTGAATCAGGCTTGCATATGACGAGGGATCTCTCCATCAGGCCTTCGACGCTAACAGGATCGATCGAGCCTCGCCTACCAGGTAGAGCGAGCCGGTCACCAGGATCAGGTCTTCAGGTTCCGCAAGGGATTCAGCTCGCCTGAGTGCCTCGCCCGCACTCGTCGCTGTCTCCGAGGCGATCCCAAGCCGGGTGGCCGCGCCGGCCACCGCCCCGGGGGCCAGGGCTCTGGGCGAGGGCGGGGCGCAGGCGATCAGATGAGCGATCCGCGCAGGCCCCAGCTCGAAGATCATCTCGGCGGGGTCACGCCCGGCCAGAAGGCCCATGACCACCACCCAGCGTTTGACCGTAGCGAACTCCTGTCCGAGCGCCAACCCGGCGGCCCTTGCTCCAGCGGGGTTGTGCGCCCCGTCCAGGATGCGCAGCGGCCGGCGCCCTACGACCTCCAGGCGCCCAGGTACGGCGGTGATCCCGAACCCCTCCGCGACCACCTCGGGATCCAGCGGGGCAGCAAAAAAGGCTTCCGCCGCGGTCAGCGCAACCGCGGCGTTGTCCCCTTGGTGCGCCCCGTGCAGGGGCAAGAAGACCTCTGGGTAACGCTGCGTGGGGCTGCGCAGGTCGAGGACCCGACCACCGACCGCGATACGGGTGGACTCGCAGGCGAAGTCCCGTCCTACCTCCAGGATCGCCGCGGCCCCAGCGTCTCGGAACACCCCGGCCAGGACAGGATCGGCCTCCCCGAGGACCAGGGTGGACCCCGGCTTCACGATCCCCGCCTTCTCCCGGGCGATGTCGCCGAGCGTCGGCCCGATGACCTCGGAGTGGTCGAGGGCGACATTGGTGACCACCGCAACCTGGGCGTCCACCACGTTGGTCGCGTCGTGGCGACCCCCGAGGCCCACCTCCACCACCGCCACATCCACCGCCTCGTCGGCGAACCACGAGAGCGCGGCGGCGGTGAGTATCTCAAAGCGGGAAGGCGTTTGACCGGGGGGTGGGGAAGTTTGACGGCGTATAGCGCCGTCAAAC
>JBOGGT010000082.1:0-13965 GCA_050744225.1 Acidimicrobiales bacterium
GACCTACGCCGACCGGACCTACGCCGACCGGACCTACGCCGACCGGACCTACCCCGACCGGACCTACGCCGACCGGACCTACCCCGACCGGACCTACGCCGACCGGACCTACCCCGACCGGACCTACCCCGACCGGACCGACCGCCGCAATAACACTGTCGACCGCCGGCTGCACCGCTCCGACAACCAAGGGGGCCGCCGCTGGCGTCAGGATCGCTGACCCTGTTTGCAACTACGCCTACCAGACCAACACATACACCGGCACCTTCGCTCCAACCACCAACGCCAACGGGGTTGCGGTGTCCACCACCTATACCGGCGTTCACCGCCAGGCCGCCTACCGGATCGAGGTTCCCAAGGACTGGAACGGAGACCTTGTGCTCTACGCCCACCCCTACCAGGGTCTGGGCAACGTCGTCTGGGTGGACAGCCCCGCGCTGCGCTCCTGGTTCGTGTCTCACGGCTATGCCTGGGCGGCGTCCAGCTTCGGGGGCAATGGCTACGACGTCGGCGAGGGCGTCACCGACACCCAGGACCTGCTCAAGGTGTTCGCCTCGCGCGCCCGCAAAAAGGCAAAGGCGGTGTTTCTCGTTGGAGAGTCCATGGGCGGCCAGGTGGCCGCGGTAGAAGCCGAGGACTTCAAAGGGGACTTCGCAGGCGTCATGCCCTACTGCGCTCCGCTGGGGGGCGCCGGACTCTACGACTACTACCTCGGAGCGAACGTCACCGCGGCCGCCATCACCAAGGTCCCGATCAGCTTCTCGACCGATCCTTCGGTTGCTACGGTGCTCCAGTACGAGGTCAATGTGGCTGCGCTGGTCCTGCCCAGGCTCGGGACCGGATTCCTAACCCCTTCCGGACCCAAGCTCAGCGCTGAAGGCAAGGAGTGGGAGACCGCTATCCGCTACCTCAGCGGCGGCTCCCGCCCTGGCTTTGCCTCGGCGTTCAGCTACTGGAACTCGATGAGCTACGGCCCTCTGAGCGGGATGCCGACACTGTTCGACCTGTACCCAGGCCTGGATGGCGGCACTGCGGGGGTGGCCGCGGGAAACCTGGTGAGCAACGTAGGAGTCACCTACCACGCTGATGCCTCATCCACCGCGACCAAGGCGGACAAAGCGCTGAACTCCGCAGTCCTGAGGGTCCGTTCGACCACCTCCACCCCCGCGGGGCAGCTGAACGGCATCCCTCCGGTGGTGGGCGATCCGGGGGTCCCCGTCCTGGCACTCACCGGGACCGGCGACCTGTTTGTGCCGCTCTCCATGACTCAGGACTACGTCAAGGCGATGGCCGCGCACGGTGAGTCCAAGCTGCTCGCGGTCCGGGCCATCCGGGAGGTGGCGCACTGCGGCTTCTCGACAGCAGAGCTCTCTCAGGGCTTTTCCTCCCTGGTGAGCTGGGTGGTGACCGGCCACAAAGCAGCGGGAGATGACATCACCAGCCCGGCGGCGGTTAACAGCCCCAGCTTTGGCTGCCGGTTCACCGACGGGAAGCACCCTGGCTTCATCGGGCCGCCCTGCCCAGCTCAGATTGCCCCCAAGGCTCACGGGTAATGCTAACTCTGGTAGTTTTGGCGCGCTATTAGTACCAAAACTACCAGAGTTCCAACTTTCGAGCGATGCCGCCGGCCAAGCGCCCGACTGAGGCATCCAGGGCTAGCCTCGCCACGTGCAGAGCGCGAAGCTGGTCATCGTCGGTGGGGGCAAGATGGGCGAGGCGCTGCTGAGAGGCATTTTGGACGCCGGCTGGGCCATCTCGGAGGAGCTGGCGGTGGTTGAGCCGCGCCAAGCCAGGCGAGTAGAGCTCGAAGCAAGGTATCCGGGCCTTCGGGTCAGCTCAACCCCGGCCCGAGCCGGGGGAGCCGTGATAGCGGTGAAGCCCGGAGACGCCGTGATAGCGGTAAAGCCCGGAGACGCCGGGGGAGCGGTGGTAGCGGTAAAGCCCGGAGACGCCGGGGGAGCGGTGGTAGCGGTGAAGCCCGGAGACGCCGGGGGAGCGGTGGTAGCGGTAAAGCCCGGAGACGCCGGGGGAGCGGTAAAGCCCGGAGGCGTCGGGGGAGCGGTGATCGCGGTCAAGCCCGGAGACGTAGAGGATGCCTGCAAGTCCATCGCCGGCCTGGGGATCACCCGGTGTGTCTCGATTGCTGCGGGGGTGACTCTGGCCGGCCTTTCTGCCTGGCTCGGACCCGAGGTCGCTGTCTTTCGCGCCATGCCAAATACACCTGCGCTGGTGGGAGCGGCGGCAACCGCGCTGGCATCGAGCGGCGCCACCAGTGAGGAGGACTGGGAATGGGCCACCCAAGTGCTCGGGTCGGTCGGGCTGGTGGTGAGGATGGCCGAGTCCAGCCTTGACGCGGTGACGGGGCTGTCTGGCTCGGGACCTGCTTATGTGTTCCTGGTCGCGGAGGCGCTGATTGACGCAGGCGTGTCGGTTGGGCTGACTCACGAGGTGAGCTCGGCACTGGTCGTCCAGACGATCTTGGGCGCCGGTCGCCTGCTGGCCGAGTCGGGCGAATCTCCCGCCGCGCTGCGCGCCGCAGTGACCTCGCCCGGGGGGACAACCGCTGCAGGCCTGCGGGCTCTGGAGGCGGCGGCGAGCCGGGCTGCATTTATCGGTGCCGTCGAAGCGGCGACCGCACGTTCCGCCGAGCTCGGTCGGCCCACGCCGACACCAGACCTGCCGTAGCCGGCGCCAGCCCAGGCCGTCGTAGCCTCGGATGGGAGTATCGCACTTTTGGGCCACGCTGGACCTGTCCGCTTCCGTGGCGTAGCATCATCGCTGCGGAGAGGAGTGAGTCCACTGACAAGCCAAATTCATGCGAGGGTCCGGTTCTTGACCGTGGCCGAGGTTGCCGACCAGCTGAGGGTCTCCAACATGACTGTCTACCGCCTAATCAACGCCGGGACCCTGCCGGCAGCCCGAGTCGGGCGGTCCTACCGGCTGAGAGAGACCGACATAGAGAAGTATCTGGCCGACAGCTATACGGAAGCGGGCTAGTGCGTCCGAACCGAGCTGGCGCGCCCAGGTGAGTCCAGTCGCGGTGACCCCGGCCCCCGCCAGGCCGAGATCGCATTGATCCAACCCGCAGAGATTCCCCAGGCGACGGTTGCCCGCCTGCCTCTCTACCTGCGCGCCCTCGCTGCAATGACCGCCGCCGGTGCGACCACGGTGTCGTCCAAGACCCTGGCCGCCCGGACGGGAGTGAACGGCGCGAACGTCCGCAAGGATCTGGCGCACCTGGGGACCTTGGGTACCAGGGGGGCGGGATATGGGGCGGAGGTCCTGCTCGGCGCGATCTCGTCGGTGCTGGGCGTCGGGGAAGATCGGCCACTGGTCATAGTCGGCGTCGGGAATCTGGGCCGGGCTTTGGCTCAGTACGAGGGCTTCTCGTCGCGAGGATTCCGGGTGGCCGGCCTGTTCGACACCGACCCGTCCAAAGCGGGGGAGGCCATCGCCGGGGTCCGGATCGCCGACCCGGCGACCCTCGAGTGTTTCGCCGGAGCCGTGCGCCCGGTGATCGGGGTGATCGCGGTGCCTGGCTACGCAGCGCAAAACGTCGCTGACCTTATGGTGGCGGTGGGGATCGCCTCGATCCTGAACTTCGCCCCCAGCGTGATACAGGTTCCTGAGGGCGTGCTGGTCCGCCAGGTCGACCTGGCCACCGAGCTGCAGATCCTAGGCTTCTACCACCGCCACCGGGAGCTAGCGCCAGAGCCCGGACCACAGGCCCAGCCCGGGTCGGAGAGCCAATGCCTATCAGCTCACAGTCCTACCCAGTCAACCTGATCCTGCAGGGTAGGCGCTGTCTGGTCGTAGGGGGAGGAAGGGTGGCGGCCCGCAAGGTCGAGGGACTGCTGGCGTGCGGTGCAGTCGTGCACGTGGTGGCCCGGCGGGTGGGCGCGGAGGTGAGGCAGGCCTTGGGCGGTGCGGAGGTGAGGCAGGCCCTGGGCGGTGCGGGACCGGAAGGACCCCCGGCGGGAACTGGCGGGGCGAGTGGGACCGGCCCGCACCGGGCGGGAGCGGGCAGTGGTCGAGACAAACCACCGGCTCAATTTTACCAAGGGTCGAGCTGGGAAGAAAGGGCGTACCGGCCCGCTGACCTGGCCGGGCGCTGCCTCGTGGTGGTGGCCACCGACGATCACGCGGCCAACCGGGCGGTGGCGGCGGACGCCGAGGCGGCGGGAGTCTGGGTGAACGTGGCCGACGACCCCGACGCCTGCATGTTCACCCTGCCCGCGGTGGCGCGCTCGGGGCCGGTGATGTTGGCGGTGTCGACCGGAGGGCACAGCCCGGCACTGGCCGGTTGGCTGCGCACCAGGCTGGCGGCGCAGGTCGGGCCGGAGTACGGCGTCCTCGCCGGCCTGCTCTCAGACGCTCGGGACCAGCTCAGTTCGGCCGGCAGGAGCACCGAGGGCCTTGACTGGCAAAGCGCCCTGGACTCGGACATGTTAGAAGACATTCGAGCTGGCCGACTGGGCCAGGCTAAGGAGCGGCTCCGGGCGTGTCTGTCCTTGTAATCGGGCTCAACCAGCGCAGCGCATCCCTTGGGGTGCTGGAGCGCATGGCCGTGCCTGACGACGCCCTGCCCAAGCTGCTCGGCGCGCTGACCGACGGCGGCAACCTCTCTGAGGTGGTGGTCCTATCCACCTGCGCCCGAACCGAGGTGTACGCGGTGGTTGAGCGCTTCCACGCCGGCCTGGCCGACGTGCACCGCTGCCTGGGGGAGCTGGGGCCGTGCCCGGCGTCGGAGTTTGACGACCACCTCTACTGCTACTACGAGGAGGCCGCGGTCAGGCACCTGTTCGGGGTCGCCGCCGGGATCGACTCGGCCGTGCTGGGCGAGGGGGAGGTGCTCTCCCAAGTAAGGCAGGCCGCCTTGCGCGCGGCCGAGGAGCGTGCCGCCGGCCCCGTGCTTTCCCACCTGTTCCGCCGGGCGGTGGGGGCGGGCAAGAGGGCGCGGACCGAGACGGGCATCGCCCGGGGCATCACCTCGATCTCCCAGGCGGCAGTGGCCCTGGTCTCCCAGCGCCTCGGGGGCTCCCTGGCCGGGCGCCGGGCCCTGGTGTTGGGGGCAGGAGAGATGGGGGAGGGGATGGCGGTCGCACTCGGTGGGTCGGCGGCGCAGGTCCTGGTGGTCAACCGGACCTGGGAGCGGGCGGTGGCACTGGCCGAGCGGGTGGGGGGTCGGCCTGTCGGCCTGGACGAGCTCGGGAGCGCGCTGGTGGAGGTGGATGTGCTGCTGGTGTCCACCAGGGCGGGCTCGGTCGTGCTCGACCGGGGGGACCTGGCGCCGGTGATGGACCGCAGGCAGGCGAGGCCCCTGCTGGTGGTGGACGTGGCAGTCCCCCGGGACGTCGACCCCGCGGTGGCGGGCATGGAAGGGGTGACCCTGCTGGACATGGACGACCTGGCCGCCTTCGCCTCCGCAGGCATGGCCGAGCGGCGCCGGGAGGTCCCTGCGGTCAGCGCGATCATCGACGAGGAGGTGGAGCGATACGCTGCGGACCGGGCTGCGAGGGACGCCGCACCGGTGATCTCAGACCTTAGAGAGCGCGCCGAGTCGATCCGGATCGGCGAGCTGGAGCGCTACCGCACCCGCTTGAGTGGGCTGCGACCCGCCGAGCGGGAGGCAGTGGAGGCGCTCACCCGCCAGCTCCTGGCCAAGGTGCTGCACGGGCCCACGGTGGCGCTCTCCGAGGCTGGCAGATCGCCGCGGGGCGAGCGCCTGGGCGAGGCCGTCCGCACGCTGTTCGACCTGTAGTGAACGGCGCCGATCGGGCGGGCGGGTCGGGGGCGCGCGCCGACCTGGCCGGCGCCGATCGGGCGGTTGGCGGGTCTCGGGCGAGCGACGGGATCCGGCTGAGGATCGCCACCCGGGCCAGCCCCCTGGCTCGCTGGCAGGCCCAACATGTCGCGGACTTGCTGGAGCTCACAGGATTCGTCTGTGAGCTGGTAGTGGTATCGACCACAGGGGATGAGCTCGCCGGGTTGCCGATCTCGGCACTCGGGGCAAGCGGGGCGTTCGTCACCCAGGTCCAGGCCGCAGTGCTGGATGGGCGCGCCGAGCTGGCGGTCCACTCGGCCAAGGACCTGCCCAGCGCACCTACCCCCGGGCTGGTGATCGGGGCAATCCCGCCCCGCGCCGATCCCCGGGACGCCCTGGTTGGCTCGACGCTGGACGGCCTTTCGCCGGGCGCGGTCGTGGCCACGGGCTCACCGCGCCGGCGGGCGCAGCTGGCCTTTGCCCGGCCCGATCTGGCTTTTACCGAGCTGAGGGGGAACATCGAGACCCGGCTGGGGCGGGTCCCGTCCGGTGGAGCGATAGTCGTGGCTGCGGCTGCGCTGGACCGCCTGGGCCTGGCCGGCCGGGCGGCGGAGGTCCTCGACCCTGCGGTGATGCTCCCCCAGGTGGGCCAGGGGGCCCTGGCGGTGGAGTGCCGCCCCGAGTTGTGCGAGGCGCTGGCGGGAATCGACGATCCGCCGTCCAGGCGTGCTGTCGAGGCCGAGCGCGCCTTCCTTTTTGGAATTGGACCCGGTTGCTCCCTCCCGATTGGTGCCCACGCACGGCCCGTGGGTGCCCCGCCGGGGACCCGTGCCCCGCCGGGCGCGGCGTGCCTGGCCCTGGAGGGAATGCTCGGCTCGTTTGACGGCCGGGTGGTGCTGCGCCTGACCGCCGAAGGGACCGACCCGGTGGAGTTGGGCTGCCGGTTGGCGACCGCGATGGCCTCGTCCCCAGTCGGCCGCAGCCTCATGGCGGCGTACCGGCTATGACGGCGTACCGGGCTATGGCGGCGTACCGGGCGTGGCGGCGTACCGGGCGTGGCGGCGTACCGGGCATGACGGCGTACCGGGCATGACGGCGTACCGGGCATGACGGCGTACCTCGCATGACGGCGTACCTCGCATGACGGCGTACCTCGCATGACGGCGTACCTCGCATGACGGCGTACCTCGCATGACGGTTTACCTGGTGGGCGCGGGGCCGGGGGACCCGGGGCTGCTCACCCGGCGGGGGGCTGAGTTGTTGTCGCGGGCCGAGTTGGTGGTGCATGATCGGCTTGTGGAGCCGTCGCTGCTGGGTCTGTGCCCGCCTTTGGCGGAGCGGCGCGACGTGGGCAAGCGCCCGGGCGGGCCCGCAGATCAGGGGGCGGTCAACGCGATGCTGGTGGAGGCGGGACTCGCCGGGCGCATGGTGGTGCGCTTGAAGGGCGGTGACCCCTTCGTCTTCGGCAGGGGAGGCGAGGAGGCGATGGCCCTGGAGGCGGCCGGGGTGGCCTATGAGGTGGTGCCCGGTGTCAGCTCTGCGATCGCTGCGCCGGCCTACGCCGGGTTGCCCGTTACCCAGCGGGGTCTGTCGAGCTGTTTCACCGTGGTGACCGGGCACAGCCGGGCGGCCATCGACGCCGAGTTGAACTGGGAGGCGCTGGCGCAGGTGGGCGGCACGATCGTGGTGCTGATGGGGGTCGCGCACCGGGCCGAGATTGCCGACCGGCTGATGGCCGGAGGCCTGGTGGCCACCACCCCGGCGGCAGCGGTGCGTTGGGGCACGCGTTGGGATCACCAGGTCTGGCGGGGCCGGCTGGGGGATTTGGCTGACATGGCGCTCGAGCCTCCGGTGACCATGATGATCGGGCAGGCCGCCTCGATCGAGCTCGACTGGTTCCCGCGCTCCAGGCCCCTTCTGGGTCGGCAGGTGGTGGTCACCCGCACCGCCGCCCAGGCTGGTTCCCTGTCGGGGCTCTTGGTCGCCGCGGGTGCGGGCGTCATCGAGGTACCCCTCATCGAGGTGGTGGATGCCGCTGACCGTGGCCTGTCCCTGCGTGGCGCCGCCTCCCGGGTGCGGGGCTTTGACTGGGTGGTGTTCACCTCGGCGAACGCGGTGGGCAGGTTTGTGGCCTTGTTGCGCGATGCGCGCGAGTTCGGAGCTACCAGGGTGGCGGCGATCGGAGTTGGGACCGCCGGGGCACTCGGCGCGTTCGGGGTGGCGGCGGACCTGGTGCCGGCGCGCTCGGTGGCGGAGGGACTCCTGGAGGCATTCCCGGCGCCGCCCGCTGGTGGGGGCCGCATCATGTTGGCGCGAGCGGCGGTGGCGCGCGAGGTCCTCCCGGCCGGGTTGAGATCGGCTGGATGGGAGGTGGAGGTGGTAGAGGCCTACCGCACGCGTCCGGTCACCCAGCCAGAGTCGGTGTTGGCGGCGGCGCGGAGGGCGGACGCGATCACCTTCACCTCTGCGTCGAGCGTGAGGTCCTGGCTGGATACAGCTGGGGTGGAGTCGACCCCGCCGGCGGTGGTGTGCATCGGACCGGTGACCGGGCAAGCGGCCATCTCGGGTGGCCTGCGAGTGGCTGCGGTGGCCGAGCCTCACACCATCGGCGGTCTGGTGGACGCGACCATCGCCCAACTGGGTCCGCCTGATTGATAGAGTGGGTGCCACTTCTCCTCGTCCCATAGTTCAGACCCCTTTGGAGCAGACTTGGCCAAGACGAGAACGGGCGTGTCCCGAGTCAGCCCGGCACTGACGTTCAATCAGGTCCTCTCTGACTGGGACGACCGTCGCCTCACCGAGCTGCTGGGCCTGCGGCCAGACCTGGCCCGTCCCGCCCCAAAGTCTCTGGCGGGTCTGGCCGATCGGGCGGGCAGCTGGCCGAGCATCCAGGAGTGCCGGTGGTATCTGGACCGCGGAGCCAGCCAGGTTCTGGACGCGGTGTGCCTGATCCCCGAGCCGCGGAGTGTCGCCTCTGTGGTGAGCCTGCTGGGCGGACCGGGGCGCGCCGCCGGACTGGAGGACGCGCTCGCCAGGTTGGAGCGCCACGCCCTGGTGTTGCGCTCGGGGGACAGGTTGCTCGGAGCACCGGGGCTGGCCGGGATGCGTTACCCCGCGCGGCTCGGGCCGCCTGGCGCGACCGCCCTGGCCAGTACTCGGGCCGCAGACCTCGCCAACATGGCCCGCAAGCTGGGTGTGCGCCCAGGACCGTCCCGGGCGAGCGCGCTGGCGGCGGTGTGCGCGGCCATCTCGGATCCCGAGCGCATCGGCTTGGTCATCGCCTCAGGACCCCCGGATTGCGCCAAGGTCGCCCAGATGGCCGTCAAGGAGGGTCCGCTGGTCACTTCGTACGGAGGCATCTATGGCCTTCCTGCTCGCAGTGCACTTGGGTGGCTCGCCAACCATGGGTTGCTTGTCCCCCAGAGCTGGGACACCCTGGTCATGCCCAGGGAGGTCGCTCTCGCCCTGCGCGGAGGCAGCCCCTTTCCCACCCTGGAGCTGTTGCCCCCGAGAGCCGAAACCGAGGCCGTCGATCCGGGCGCGGTCGATTCTGCCGCCGCCGAGCGAGCCTTGCGCCTGGTGGGAGACGTACGCATTATCGGCGACCTGTGGAGCCAGGCTCCGCCCGTGATCCTAAAGGACGGGGGGATCGGCGTGCGCGAGCTCCGCCGGGTCGCAAAGGCGATCGACCGGTCTGAGACCGAGACCGCGCTGGTGGTCGAGCTGGCCGCCGCGGCGGACCTGGTCACCCCGGCGCGTCCGGAAGGCGCGGTGCTGCCCATGCCGGACTACGACCGTTGGCTGGCGATGGAGGTGCCCCAGCGCTGGGAGCGGCTGGTCCAGGGGTGGCTGGGGGTGGAGCTGCATCCGAGCCTGTCTGGTGCGCTCGACCAACGAGAAAAGGTGATACCCGCCCTTCTGGACCGCTCGCCGGAGACATTTGCCGCAAGACGGCGCGCCCTGCTCCTGGGCGTGCTGGCGACAGCGGGGCGCGGGGAGGCGGTGACCGCGGAGTCTCTTGCTTGCCTGGTCGAATGGTTCGGTCCGGAGGTGTGGGGCGGGGGCCCGGCGCTCCCGCCGCGCCTGCGGGCGTGGGTCATGGGCGAGGCCGAGGCACTGGGGATGGTTGCCCTGGGAGCGCTGAGCAGCTTTGGCCGCCTGGCGCTCAAGGCCTGGGCCGGTGCGGCTGGGTCCGATGTGGCCGAGGGCGGTGTGGCCGAGGGCGGTGTGGCCGAGGGCGGCGCGTATGGGTCCGGCGGCGCGGAGCCGGGTTCGGCGGTCGAAGCTCTGGCCCGGTGGGCGCCCGCCGTGGGCACAGACTTCGTGCTTCAGGCCGACCTGACCGTGGTGGCACCAGGAGAGCTGACCAGTGCGGTGCGCAACGAGCTGGAACTGCTGGCCGATGTCGAGTCCAAGGGGGCGGCCACGGTCTACCGTTTCAGCGAGGCGTCCATGCGCCGGGGCTTCGACGCCGGTCGCAGCGCGGGCCAGATCGTGGCATTCCTGGAGTCCCACGCCACTCGGGGGGTTCCTCAGGCGTTGGCGTACCTGGTGTCGGACCTGGGCCGCCGCTTCGGCAGCCTGCGCGTCGGTGGGGCGTCGTGCTACGTGCGCTGCGAGGACCCGGCGCTGATCTCTGAGATCCTGGCGGCCAAGCGCAACGCCAAGCTGGGGTTGCACCAACTTGCCCCCACGGTGCTGGTCTGCGCGGCCCAGCCGGCAGCCACTCTTGTCACCCTGCGCAACAGCGGTTACCTGCCCGCCTTGGAGGGCGACGACGGTGAACTGGTGGTCGTGGATGTGGCTCCCCGTCGGGCCTTGGCCCCTATTTCGCGCCCCTGGGCACGGGTCGGGGCCGATCCGGCGTCGGTGTTAAAGGCGATTCGCGCCGCTCCGGATCCGCCCGCGGGGCCGGGCGCAAAGAGAGCGCCTGGCGCCGCGGCCGGCCGCATTCCGGATCTGCCTCCGGGCCTGTCCGAGTCCGCCTCCATGGCCCTGCTCGAACTTCTGGGTGAGGTGTGGGACGACCCGAGCGAGTATGCGAGCGCCTTCGCCGGGGATGGGTACTTCGGCGAGGATGACGGCGAGGATGACGGCGAGGATGACGGCGAGGATGACGGCGGCCTCGATGAAGGCGGTCCTGGAGAAGGGCCGGCGCCGGCGCGACCCACTGCCATAGTCAGGGGGGCGCGTCCGGTGATCGCCCTGCTGGAGCGCGCCTACGACCTGGACTGGATGGTACGCCTCGGATACCGCGCTGGCAACGGTCGGACAACCCAGATCAGTTGTGTCCTGGTCGCCATCGAAGCCAACGAGGTGGTGGTGGAGTGCGAGCCCGGTTGGGCGGAGAAGACCCTGCTCCAGAGCCGTATCGATTGGGCGAGGGTGCTTACCGAGGCGGAGGAGGAGATGCTGCTTTGAGTCCCAACGCGGCCGAGGGACCCCTGATCGTCCAGTCAGACCGGACCTTGCTCCTTGAGGTGGACCATCCCGATGCCGGCGCCTGCAGGGCAGCAATAGCCCCGTTCGCCGAGCTGGAGCGCTCTCCCGAGCACGTTCACACCTTCCGTCTCAGCTCGCTCGGGCTGTGGAACGCCAGGGCGTCGGGCCACGACGCCGAACAGGTGGTGGATGCCCTCCTGCGCTGGTCCCGCTACCCGGTTCCCCAGGCACTGCTGGTCGACGTGGCGGAGGTCATGGACCGCTACGGCAGGCTGATCCTAGAGGTGCACCCGGTGCATGGGCTGGTCCTGCGGGCCACGGACCGGGCAGTGCTGGAGGAGGTGCTGCGCGCCAAGGCGATAGTCCCCCTGGTCGGGCCCCGCATTGACGTCGACACCGTCGCAGTCCCGCGGGCAAACCGGGGCCGCCTTAAGCAGGCTCTGCTGAAGGCGGGCTGGCCGGCCGACGACAAGGCCGGCTATGTCGACGGCGCTGCCCACCCGATCAGCCTTGCCGAAGATGGCGGGTTCACCCTGCGCCCCTACCAGGTAGAGGCGGTGGAGACCTTCTTCGCCGGTGGGAGCGGCGTGGTGGTCCTGCCGTGCGGCGCGGGCAAGACCCTGGTGGGGGCGGCGGCGATGGCCACCGCAGGCGCCCGGACCCTGATCCTGGTGACCAACATCGTCTCCGCGCGGCAGTGGCGCGCCGAGCTGTTGGCCCGTACCAGCCTGACCGCCGTTGAGATAGGGGAATACTCGGGCCAGCACAAAGATGTCAGGCCGGTGACGCTGGCTACCTACCAGATCCTGACCAGCAAGCGGCACGGCATCTACACCCACCTGGAGCTGTTCTCGGCGGAGGACTGGGGCCTGATCATCTACGACGAAGTGCACCTGTTGCCCGCTCCCGTCTTCCGCATGACCGCAGAGATCCAGAGTCGCCGGCGGCTGGGCCTGACCGCAACCCTGGTCCGCGAGGATGGTCGCGAGGGAGATGTCTTTTCCCTGATCGGCCCCAAGCGTTACGATACCCCATGGCGGGATATCGAGGCCCAGGGTTGGATCGCTCCCGCGGTCTGCACCGAGGTTCGGGTGACCCTCACCGACGAGGAGCGCATGTCGTACGCGCTCTCCGAGGCTGAAGAGCGTTACCGGGTGGGCGCCACCGCTTGGTCCAAGCTGGCGGTGGTGGAGGCGCTTGCGCGCTCCGCGGTGGCGAAGGGCGAGCCCACCCTGGTCATCGGCCAGTACCTGGACCAGCTCGAAGCCCTCGGGCGTCGCCTGAGCGCCCCGCTGATCACCGGCAAGACTCCGGTGCGCGAGCGCGAGCGCCTCTACGAGGCCTTCCGCAAGGGAGAAGAGCCCCTACTGGTTGTGTCCAAGGTGGCCAACTTCTCGATCGACCTGCCCGAGGCATCGGTGGCGATCCAGGTCTCGGGGGCCTTTGGCAGCCGCCAGGAGGAGGCCCAGCGCCTCGGTCGGATCCTGCGGCCCAAGGCTGACGGGCGCCAGGCCCATTTTTTCACCGTGGTGTCACGGGACACCAACGACCAGGAGTTTGCGGCGCGCAGGCAGCGCTTCCTGGCCGAGCAAGGTTACGCATATCAGATCGTGGACGCCGAGTCGGTGCTGTTTCCCGAGGTCGGCGAACCGGGATAGAGCTCGCTCAGCTGAGCGAGGGTACTGGGGCGGGTTACTCGTATGCTCTGGCAATGAGCTTCCCGGCAAGGCGCATGCGGCGGCTGCGGCGTAGCCCGGCCTTGCGCCGGCTCGTTGCCGAGAGTCGCCTCACTGTTGACGACCTGGTGGCGCCCCTTTTTGTTCGCGAGGGGATCGACGAGCCGAGGCCGGTGGAGTCCTTGCCGGGGGTCGTCCAGCACACCGTGGAATCGCTGGTGGTCGAGGGTCGCCGGCTGGCCCGGCTGGGTATCCCGGCGCTGGTCCTGTTCGGGATCCCCGCTGCCAAGGATGCCTCTGGCTCGGGCGCCTGGGCGAAGGAGGGGATAGTCCAGGTGGCGCTGCGGGAGTTGCGAGGCGAGCTGGGCGAAGAGGTTGTGCTGATCGCCGACACGTGCTTGGACGAGTACACCGACCACGGTCACTGCGGGGTTCTGGACCGTTCTGGCGATGTCGACAACGACGCCACGCGCGAGCTCTACGCGATGGTCGCGGTCGCCCAGGCGGAGGCCGGTGCCGACCTGGTGGCTCCGAGCGGGATGATGGACGGACAGGTGAGGGCGATCAGGGCCGGCCTGGATCTCGGGGGGCACCCGCAAACCGCCATCCTTGCGTACGCGGCCAAATACGCGTCGGCGCTCTACGGCCCATTCCGCGAAGCGGCCGATGTCGCGATCGCTGGGGGGGGCAACCGGCGCTCCTACCAGCAGGATCCCCGAAACCGCCGGGAGGCGCTGGCTGAGGTCGCTCTGGACCTGGCGGAGGGTGCCGACATGGTGATGGTCAAGCCCGCCCTGGCATACCTCGACGTGATCGCCGCGGTCGCCGCCACCAGTCCGGTCCCGGTGGCCGCATACCACGTGAGCGGGGAGTATGCGATGGTCACCGCCGCCGCCGAGCGGGGCTGGATCGACGGGCCGGCGGTCATGCTCGAGCACGCCGGGGCGATCAAGCGGGCCGGAGCGGACATCATCGTGACCTACGCCGCTGCCGAGCTGGCCCAGCTTCTGGCCGGGTAGGCACCGCGCGGCACCGCGCCGCGCGGTGCGGTGCGGTGCTTTGCGGGGCCGCGCGGTGCGGTGC
>JBOGGT010000083.1:0-5886 GCA_050744225.1 Acidimicrobiales bacterium
TGGTGATGTGTTTCGTCATGGGGCTCGGGGCCGGGGGCCTGTTGCCCATCGCGTATACGCTGTTGGCAGAGACGATCCCCGCACGACACCGGGGCCAGGTGGTGGTGTTGGTCGCAGGGGTGGGCACTGCGGCGGGGTTCTTGTTGACCAGCGCAACCGCTTCCTGGTTGATGCCCGGCTTTGGCTGGCGGATCATGTGGTTCTTGGGCCTACCCTCGGGCCTGTGCTTGGTGGGCCTCAGTGGTTTCATCCCCGAGTCACCGCGCTGGCTCATCTGCCAGGGTCGCAGCACAGATGCGAAGGCCATACTCACCCGCTTCGGGGCCCAGGTGATCGAGGTCTACACCCAACCTGGTATGGGCGGGTCCCTCCCCGCGAGGTCCGGCGTGGCCGGCCTCGGGCCACTTACTGGCGCCCTGGGCCTGTATGGGGTTGGCTGGGGGGTGGTCAACTTCGGCTTCTTGACCTGGTTGCCCAACGCAGCTTCCCATGCCGGGCTGAGCGTGGCCCACATCAGTGCGATCCTGACCAATGCGGCCCTGTTCTCCTTGCCCGGGGCGGTGATCGTGTCGTGGGCCTACGGGCGGGTCAGCTCCAGGGCTGTGTTGGTGGTGATAGCTGCGCTCAATGTCGCAAGCCTGGTGGCTTTCGGCGCGTTTGGCACCACAGTGGTAACCCACCCTTGGGTCCTCACCGCCACCTTGGTCGCCTGTTTGGTCTCGTTGTGGGGAGTGATCTCGGTGCTGGCCCCCTATGTGGCTGAGGTCTATCCTACCCACATCCGAGCCGGTGGGGCAGGGATAGCTGCTGGGGCCTCCAAGTTCGGCGGGGTGGCCGCCCTCGTCATGGTGGTCGCAGGAGTGTCTCCCCCGGGCATCTCTGGATCGGCAATCCTATGCGCGGCGGTGATGGGGGCCGGGGCCCTGGCTATTGCCCGCTACGGAATCGAGACCCGCCAGCGGTCCTTGGAGGACATCGGGTCCCCTCGGCCTCAGCCTAAGGCCACCCTGGCTGGGGTGAGCCCATGAACGAGCCCGGCCAGCCGCCCGGCACCGAGGCGGCCGAGCTGTCCGACACCGACGCCACCAATATCGCGCATCCCGGCACACCCGGGGCGGGCAACGATGAGCCGGTGGCGGCCCCATCCCCCGGGGCAGCCGCCGGCTCTGGTGCTGGTGATGCCGGGCTTGGTGATGCCGGTGCCGGCGAGGCCGGCCCGAAGCGGCGAGTCGGAGCCAAGGCCGCCGCCAGTGCGGCAGGGATCGCGGTGTTGGTAGTTGTGGCCCTGTTCGCCGGCAACGCCTTCGGGCTGCGCGTCGACCTCGTGGGGGGAGGGGTCCCGCCACCGGTGCCGGTAGCCACTGGCCGAGTCGCAGGCGGAGGTGCCGCCACCAACCAGCCTGCTCCCGCCACGGTGTTGCGCTCCCAGCCGTGGTGGCAACGAGTCGCCACCTTCTCGGGCACCGGGCCGACCACGACCCCAGCGTTCAAGATCGTCACAGGCGCCCTGCAGTGGAGGGTTACCCCAACCTGCGCGACTGGCAACCTGAATGTAACCGTTTCCCCGGCCACGTCCCATGCCAAGGCGCTGATCGATGCGCCCTGTGCGTCCAAGGCCCCGGGATATGGCGTTAGCACCGGGCCTACCCGGTTGGTGGTAACCGCCAAAGGGCCCTGGCACCTGGTCGTCGACCAACAGATCGACGTGCCCTTGGTGCAAGCACCCACTCCTGCGATGAGCGCCCCCGGAGCAGTGGTGGTCTCCAAGGGGAGCTTTTACAACATGGACCAGTCCGCCAGTGGGTCCCTCACCATCTACCGCCTCGCCAACCACTCCTATGCGCTGCGCCTAACCGGTTTCTTCGTCACCCCGAACGTGAACCTGGAGCTGCACCTGAGCCCACTCAAAGCCCCGCACTCGACCTCCGCTTACGTAGCGGCCCCCTCGGCCTATGTCTCCGCGCTGGACGTGACCGCTGGATCGTTGAACTTCGCCATACCCAAAGGCGTCGACCCCACCCACTACCACTCGTTGGTGATCTGGTGCCAGCTGTTGCACAGCGCGTACGGTGCTGCCACCCTGGTTCCCACCAAGGCCGCCCACACGGCCAAGCCATCCCAGACCAAGCCAGCACACGCAAAGCAAGCGCAGGCCAAGGCCACCTCGACCCCGACGACCAAGGCGGGCTAGGAGGTGTTGGTGCCAGGGGTCAGCACCCGTTCCACGCTTGGTGTCGATGCCAAGCCATCGTCACCGACACCGTCGTCCCCGGCACCTGCACCGACCCCGGGGGCCAAGTCCCGCTTCGTGTGGCCCTCTCGGTCGGACCCACGACTCAAGCTCTCGGTGGTCATCGCCGCCCTACAAGTGCTCGGCCAGGCGACCTTGGGCTTCAAGGTCTCCATCGCCCAGATACTCATCACCATCGGCTTGTGCGGAGCGATCGAGCTGGTCCTCACAGCCAGGCGCCAAGGCATCTGGGCCTGGCCGGCCAGCGGCATCTTGACCGGCAGCTCCATAGCGTTCATCCTCCGAGCCTCTGGGACCCGGCCCGGCGATTGGTTCTCCCTGCATGGCATTGGCTACTTCGTGTTGGCGGCAGCTGTGGCGCTCGGTTCCAAGCACCTGTTGCGCTCGGGTGGGCGACACCTGTTCAACCCCTCCAACATCGGCATCGTGGCCACCTTGTTGGTCATCGGCCCGGCCCATGTGTTCCCCCAGTACCTGTGGTGGGGACCATATGACTCCCCCGGGGTGATCGCGTCCTTCTTGGTCATCGTGGCCGGTGCCGCCTGGGTGCTGCGACCGGTCCGCATGATCGCCATGGCGGCGGCGTTCTTGTCCACCTTTTGGGTGGCCGTCGCGATCCTTGCGGCCACAGGGGCGGGGTTCTTTGCCATCTGGCACAGCGGGGCGGTGTCGGGGGCCACCTACTGGGCCTACATCGCAGCCTCCCCCGAGGTGTTGATCTTTGTGTTCTTCATGATGAGCGACCCCCAGACCGCCCCCAAGGACCGCTCCGGGCGAATGTTATATGGGGCCCTCACTGCCCTGGTCGCTGCGGGGCTGCTCGGCGCCCAGCCCTCCGAGTTTGGCATCAAGGTGTCCATCCTGGGCGCGCTGGTGCTCAGCTGTGCCCTCGTGCCGGCTTGGAGGTCGGTACTGGCTCACCGGGGCCGGGAGGTGGCTCACGGGTCGGGGGTGGGCACAAAGGCCTCCCAGCGCCGAGGCACATTTCAAAGGTTTCGGGTTGGCTTGGGTCGCCCCGTCATCCTCGCAACCCTGGTCATAGCGGTTGCGGTACCAGCGGACACCGCTGTGCTCATCAACAACACCCAGGTGGTCCTCATCGAGCGGGGCCTCACCACGGCTCATAACCCCCAGTAGCGAGTATGGGCCCCGCAGCGCTTGGCCCGTGCGGGGCGACGATCTGGTTCACCGGGCTTCCTGCCTCCGGCAAGTCCGCCATAGCAGTTTCCCTGCAACGGGCCTTGGTCACAGCTGGGGTGCCGGCGATCTGGCTGGACGGGGACCGCTTGAGGGCCGGGCTGAACGCGGACCTGGGCTTCGGGGCAAAAGATCGAGCCGAGAACGTCCGCCGTGTGGCGGCGGTGGCATCCATGCTGGCGGGGGTGGGCGTGGTAGCGGTGGTGAGTGTGATCAGCCCCTATGCCGAGTCCAGGCGCCACGCCAGGATTATGCACGAGGCAGCTGGCCTGGTGTTCTTGGAGGTCTTCGTGGACACGGCACTGGCCACCTGTGAGGCCCGTGACCCCAAGGGGCTCTACGCCCGGGCGAGGGCCGGCACACTGGCCAGCTTGACCGGCGTCGATGCTCCCTACGAGGCACCCGAGCGGCCTGAGCTGATCCTCGGGGACCCCGCACTGGACGTCGAGGCGTGCGTCAGCCTGGCCCTGGGACTGCTGGCCGAGCGGGGGATCGTCACCGAGGGGAGGCCGGCCCGGGGCTGGTGTAGGGGGGTCGAGCCAGGCTCGTGAGCGCACCCTTCTGGACCCCCAGGGCGGGCGAGGTTGAGGATGTATGAGCGGACTGTCCTGCTGGAGAGGACTTCTGCGCCGGTGCTCCAGCTGGAGGCCAGGGCCAAGGCCTCCGAGGATCGTCATCAGCTTGACCCAGGGCCATGTGCTTCGCCGCGCGCCGGCGCAGCCACCTCAGGGAACGCGACGCCGCGATCATCGCGCTGCTGGTGGTTCTGTGCGTCCAGTTCGGTGGCGCGCTGCTCCAGTTCGTCGAGCGCCGGCGCCAGGGCCAACCCTCTGGCGGCGTCGGCCTCGGTGTCGCGCTGACAGGTGTACCGTTGTCGCAGCGCGGCGACCTCCTCGGTGCCCGCCGCGACCTTGATCGCCACGCCCCAAGTTTACCATCGCCAGGCTCGCGCCGCCTTGCCCCTCACCATTCGTCATTGCCGCCAACGCTGCTAAAGGGTGGCGAAGCAGTGACGCCCTGGGTGCCGCGGCGTGATCCGCAGTGAACATACGTACGAAAGAGGTACTGCGGCCCGGGCTCGGCGCCGACCTGGGTTCTCGCTCCCCGACAGGGTCGAGAACGTCCGGCGGGTGGGCGAGCTGGCCTACCTGGTGGCCGGGGCGGGCATGGTGGCGGTGGTGAGGGTGATCAGCCCGTGTGCCGAGGGCCCTTCGACTGCGCCGGAATCGAGAAGCGAGTCATCTGCGGACAACCGGACATGGCCAAGGCTGGCGCCAGCTACGTGGACCGTGAAGCGCCAGAGTCTCGCCATGCGGATGGGGATGCGGCGCTTCACCCGGCTCACCAACGGGTTCAAGAAGCTGGAGAACCGCACCCATGCCGTGGCCCTGCACTTCGCTTAACTACACCTTCTTCCGCACCCACCAGACTCTGACCAAGCGCTACGGCACGCCAACCACCCCAGCCATGGCGGCGGGGAGGGCCGCCTACCCCTGGAGCTACACCCAACTGGCCGGGCTGCTCCACGCGCCCGGCCGAAACTGACCCACTACCGCGAATCCGCGCTTCGCGGTACGATGGCAGCATGGCCAGCGGGCTTCACCTCGAACCTGAGCTGGCTGCGGTGGTTCAACAGGCACGGCAGCGGGCAAAGGAGGCGGGCGAGCTAGCTCGTGGCCCGTTCCCGCCCTTCGAGTCGACCATCCCCACCGAAGCCGGCCAGGTGATTGGCCACTGGCTTCGCGACGGGGGCTACGACATCGCCATTGCGCTGATCGGAGCTGACGACCCCGACCTCGCAAACCTGTAATCGACGAGCGTGGCCATCGTCATCGATGATCGCCTCCTGCTAGTCGGGGCCCAGCCGAAGAGCCGAGGCCACCGCGCCAGCACTCGACCCTAGTCCCTCCTGCCTGAACCGAATCGAGGCCGTGGTCGGGGTTTACGACCGTGACGAAGCAGCCGGTGCAGGTCATTTGGTCCCCATTGCCGTACAACGCCGGGACCGTAGCTATCCTGCAGGTTGCGATAAAGCAAAACTCCGATCTCTACCGGTAATGGCTCTCACGCCGAGACGAGTGCTACGGAGTCCGGGGAGAGGTCGAGTCGAAGGCTGATGCCCAGCCTGTTCGCTAAGCGGGCCAACGTCGCCACGGAAGGCTCGTGGTCGGCGGCCTCCAGACGGGCCACCGCTGGTTGTTTGAGCCCGAGTTGGCGAGCAAGGGCAGTCTGGGTCAAGCCGTGATCCACCCGGTACTGGATGACCAGGATCGCGAGCTGGTTGGCTATTGCGGTCCGAGCCAACTCGGTGGCCACCTCTGGGTCGCGCATATCCCCGGCGACCAGCTGATCACCGGTCTTCGATTCCGGAAGACTTGTCATCCCTGGGTCTCTTCGAAGTCTGCCAGCCTGGCCTCCGCCCTTCTGCAGCCCGCGAC
>JBOGGT010000084.1:0-12559 GCA_050744225.1 Acidimicrobiales bacterium
ATGAGCACCTGCGGGTACTGGCCCACGACCTGGGCCACCTCCGCCCCGCCACCGAACCGGCGGGCTACTCCCTGCGCAGGGCCAGGGGCGAAGACACCGCGGCGGTCCTGCGAATCGACTCCCTGGCCTTTGAACCTTTCTGGCAGCTGGACCATGCCGGGCTCGGCGAAGCGATCTCGGCCACGCCCCATGCCCGATTCAGGGTGGCCACCAGCACCCTGGGTTACGACGGGATCGAGCCCGTCGTGGGATACGCCATCACCGGCCGGGCCATAAGCGGGGGCTTCCTCCAACGCTTGGCGGTAGAACCAGCTCATGAGGGAGCCGGCCTGGGCGGCGCCCTGGTGCTCGACGGGCTGCACTGGTTACGGCGTTGGAGGGTGAACACAGCCTTTGTCAACACTCAGGCCGGAAACAACCGGGCCTTCGGACTCTACCAACGACTGGGGTTCCGGGCCGACTCCGGTGCCCTCTCGGTGCTCTCGGCGATGATAGGCCGACACCAGCAGACGATCGCGCGGTGACGGCAATGATCCGCCTGTGGCGTGTGACCGCAGCGGTTTTGCTCGCCCTGCTCCCCCTGCTGGCGGTCGGCCTGTACCAGCCCGGCGCCGCGGCCCAAGGACCCGCCACCACTACCAGGGGTTGCGGGACCGCCTCGGGGTCTACGGTGCCGTCGAGCACCAGCTCGGCTGGGCTGGTTCTGGTGAGCCAGACCTCCTGGGTACACCCCGGAGGACGCTTTGTCCTGGACCTCTCCCCCACCCGGATCTCGGGCACATCCAACGGCACTCTGTCGGTATACATCGAGGTATTTGCCCAGCTCAACAACCGCTCGGACTTCAACGAGACCCTGTGCAATCAGGTTCCAACCCCGCTGATCAAGACCTTTGGGCCAGTAGCACTGAGTTCGCTCGTCGCCGATCCGAGCGTTTCCGGCGCGCTTGAGGTGCCGATCACCGTGACTGTTCCCGGCGAGCCCGCGCCGGTCGGCGCCTCTCGTCGTCGCGCACCGGCCGGCGACACCCTCGCTCTCGCCGGCTGTGGTTCGGGCTGTGCCGGCGTCTACCCGGTACAGGTCCTGTTGGAGCCCAAGAACGGCACCCACGTGCTCTCCGAGCTCACCACCTCCTTGGTGCTGACTCAGCCCAACCCGGGTAGCAAGCCGCTGGCGTTGGCCTGGGAGCTGCCGGCGAGCGCCGCGCCCATCATGAGCCCGACGGGCATCCCCGCCCTTTCGGCGGGGGCCTCGGCCGCCCTGGGGACCCTGGCCAGCTCCTTGGCCGCGAACTCGCAGGTACCGCTCACCCTCGCCCCCTCCCCGATCACCCTGACAGCCCTGTCGGCAAGTACAGCCAAGGCCGACCATCGCACCCTGAACGAGCTCCGCGCTTGGGCTGCGACCCCGACGCACCAGGTGCTCGCCACTCCATACGCCCCCACAAGTGTCTCAAGTCTCGCGTCGGCGGATCTGGGTTCGGAGTTGGGCCATCAGCTCCAGGGCGGCTCAAAGATCATCGACTCCACGCTGCATGTAAAGCCAGACACCAAAACCTGGCTGAGCCAGCCCGGTGGTCTGAGCCAGCCCGGTCTGAGCCTTCTCGCCGCACTACCGGGCCATCCGATTAGCCGACTGGTCCTCTCCGATTCTGAGCTCGCCCCCCTGCCCGAGCGGTCGAGCCCTCAGATCACCCCCATCCAGCCGTTTGCGCTGGCCGGCCCGTCCGACACTCACCTGGAGGCGATCACCGCCGATCCCGGGCTGTCATCCCACCTGGTCGACGGCCCCGACGCAGTCCTGGCCGCACATCAACTGCTTGCGGACCTGGCCATGATCTATTTCGATGCGCCCAATGCAACCTACGGGCGCGGTGTCGTCCTGGAGACTCCCTCGACCTGGCATCCCAACTCCGCCTTGCTCACGACCGCTCTGGGCGCGCTGGCCAACAGCCCGATCATCCAGCCGGTGACCCTCGCCCAGCTCTTCGTCCAGACACCCGAATCGGTGATCGAGCCCTACGGCGGCGTCCTGGTACGCCAGCTGGCAGCACACCCTCACCCCGGACCCCGCCTGCCCACCCAGGCGGTCAGGAAGGCGAGGGCAGAGCTGAACGCTTTTGTCTCCACGCTCGGCTCCAACCATCCCGCGGTGGTCTCCAACGTGGGAGACCTCCTGTTGGCGTCGGAGGCCACAGACCTGTCACCGGCACAGCGATCCAGCGACCTCAAGAACCTGGACAAGCTGGTCCATTACCAGTTCAGGACCATCAGGCTTCAGACCGATACGGTGACCCTGACCGCACGGACCGCGCAGCTCCCGGTGACCATCACCTCGGATCTTGCGTACCCGGTCTCGGGGGTCATCCAGATCACGAGCGACAAGCTCGACTTCGCCAGCGGTGGCTCGACCCAGCACGTAACCCTGTCCCAACGGGACAAGACCGTCGAGTTCCAGGTCAGGATCCGAGCCACCGGGAGGTTTCCCGTACAGGTGAGCCTCGTCTCACCCGCCAATGGCCTGGTCCTCGCCACCAGCCGTTTTGCGGTGCGGTCATCGGCGTTCTCCCCAGTGGCCATCGGGCTCACGATTGCCGCCGGCCTGGTCCTGATCGGCTGGTGGGGTCGGACCCTGATCCGCGGCCGGCGCAACCGCAACCGCCACCTGGTCCCTGCGGGCGAAGCCCAAGGGCCCCAGACGCCCCCAGGACCGAAACGTGAGGACCGAAACGTGAGGACCGAAACGTGAGGACCGTTCCCGCTCGGAGCACCACCTCGAGGCTCAACCGAGCCGCCGTCGGAATGGCCTCGGGAACCCTCTTGTCGAAAGCAACCGGCTTTGCCAAGCTGGCGGCCCTGGGTTATGCCCTCGGGGGACTCAACATCGCCGACGCCTACAACCTGGCCAACAATACCCCCAACATCGTCTACGACCTGCTCATCGGTGGCGTCTTGGCCGGCACGGTGGTCCCCGTGTTCGTGGACCGCCTGGCCCGTGGGGACGAGGAGCGGGGATGGGAGGACATCTCTGCGGTGCTGAGCCTGGCTGGTGCAGCACTGGCGGTCGCAACCGTGATCCTGATCTTCGCGGCACCGCTGGTCATCGGGCTCTATACCTTCACCGGGACAAGCACGGCCACGGTGATCACCGAGCGCCACGATGCCACCTTTTTGCTGCGCCTGTTCGCTCCCCAAGTGGCCCTCTACGCTCTGATCGGCATGGCCACCGCCGTGCTCAACGCCCGGCGGAGGTTTGCCTCGCCGGCTTACGTGCCCATCGCCAACAACCTGGTCGTCATCGGGATCCTGTTGGCGACCCATGCGCTGTATCCCCACCCCACAGTCGATGCCGCCAGCCACGACCCCGTTCTCCTGACCCTCTTGGGCCTCGGCACCACCGGCGGAGTCCTGGTGCAGGCGCTGCTCCTTATCCCGACCTTGCGGGGCGCCGCGCCGCGCCTCGCCCGCACCAGGCTGGATGTGGTGTCCACCCTGGCGCGAGGGCCCGAGGTTGACCCGGAGTGGCGCAGTGCCCCCTCCGGCGACGCCTGGGAGCACCTCGCGCGGCTTGGGCGACTGGCCGACGCCAAAGCTCCCGGCTGGGGTGGGGGTCGAGATCAGGGGGGCCTGGCGCTGCGATGGCGCTGGGAACCCCGCAATCCGGCCGTCAGCCAGATCCTAAGGCTCGCAGGGTGGACATTCGGGTCGGTCCTGGCGACCCAGATCGCCCTATTTGTAGTCATCCACCTGGCCTTCACCGAGGTCGGCACCGGTGCGGTCACCGCGTACACCTACGCATACATCTTCTTCATGCTCCCGGTGGGCATCGTTGCGGTCTCGGTGATGAGTGCAGCCCAACCCGAGCTCGCCCAGCACTGGCTCAACGGAGACAGGGCGGGGTTTTACCGCAGGGCGGTCGCCGCCATCCGGGCGCTGATCGTGGGGGTGATCCCCGCGGCCGCCGGCTACATCGTTCTGTCGATACCGATCACTGCGTTGGTACTGTTCCACGGGGTCGGGACCTTCTCGTCGGCAACTATGGCCGCAAACGCGCTGGTGGGGATGGCGGTGGGCCTGCCCGGCTTCTGCGCCTGGCTCTTTTTGGGCTCGGCCTTCCAAGCCATGCAGGACACCCGGACCGTATTCGTCTACTACGTCGTAGAGACTGCCCTGAATGTCGTACTCGCCCTCTTGCTGGCGCCCTTCCTCGGCGTGGAGGGCCTGGGGCTCGCCCTCTCGATCTCCTACACGCTGACCGCGCTGGCCGCGTGGGCGGGCCTGCGCAACCGGCTGGCGGACACGGGCGGGAGGCACCTGGCCAACACCCCAAATCGCCCCGCCGGCGCTCCTGGCATTGGCGATCCCCCCGGGCTGGGTGTGAGGAGAGCCCTCGCCAGGGTGTGTGTGCTCAGCGCGGTGATGGCCGGGGTCGTATACGAGGTCGCTAACCACGTGGGAAGTGATCACGGTTTGGGTGACGTGGTCCGGGTGGTGGTATCGGTTGGCGCCGGCCTGGGGGCGTTCGCAGCCGGGACCGTCGTTGCCTCGCGACTCACCCGCAATCCATACTGATAGCCTCACCGGCCACGATAGACCACGATAGCCTCAACCAGCCACCAGGGGAGACCCGCGAATGAGCGTCACCATCGTCACAGACAGCGCAGCCGACCTCCCTCCCGAACTTACTCACGAGCTGGGGATCATCGTCGTTCCCCTCACCATTCGATTCGGTGCCGAGGAGTTGGTCGACGGCGTCGACCTGACCCCCACCGAGTTCTGGGAGCGCTGCGGCGCCAGCACAGCACTCCCCCAGACCGCCGCCCCCTCCCCCGGAGCCTTCGGCCAGGCATTCGAGCAAGCTCGCGGCTCGGGCGCCGACGCCGCGATATGCCTCAGCCTGTCCGGAGCGCTCTCCGCCACCATCGAAGCCGCCAGAGCCGGAGCCGCTGCGCTCAAGACCGACTTCCCGGTCCGGTTTGTCGACTCGCGCAGCATCACCCTGGGCCAAGGCCTCATGGCGCTCGCCGGCGCTCGCATGGCACGAGCGGGCAAGAGCACGGACGAGATCGTCGAGGCCCTGGAGGCCCAAGTCGCCCGGACAAAGGTCTATGGGGCCATAGATACACTGGACAACCTGCGCAAGGGAGGCCGGATAGGCGCGGCGGCCGCGGCCTTCGGTTCGCTCCTGTCGTTCAAGCCGGTAATCACCATCGTGGACGGCGCGGTCGAGGCCGACTCCCGCCAGCGCACCCGGATCCGGTCCCTGCGCTACCTGGTCACCAAGCTACGAGAAGGTGCCGTCTTGGACCAGGTGGGTGTGGTTCACGGAGACGCTCCCGACCTGGAGACCTTCCTTGGCATGGTCGACGAGGTCCTCCCCCGTAGCGCCGTGGTAGTCAGCGACCTGGGCCCAGTCATCGGGACCCACGCCGGGGTAGGGGCGATCGGCATCACCTTTCAGGCCAGGACCGGCGGGTGAGGGGCGCGCCCTGGGGGGGCGTGAGTGGGCACGGGACTGACGGACCGCCGAAGACGATTCCAAATCAAAGGCTTTTTTATCCGGTCACTCGCCGGGTAGCCTAGGACGATGACCACCCCCGGGAAGGACGCTCCCAGCCCCGACGCCGAGTGGCCCGCCAAGGTTGCCGGAGCCGTCGAGAGCCTGGCGGACCTCGTCCGATCCAAGGCGGTCCACCCCTTGGAGAAGGCCGCAAGGGCGATTGTCTTCGGTGTCGTGGCGGCAGTCCTAGGGCTCATGGTTGTGATCCTGGTCTCCGTGGGCGTCATCCGGGTGTTAAATGTGTACCTGTTCCCCGGCCAAGAGTGGGCCAGCTACACCATCGCCGGGGGAATCTTCCTCGGCGCGGGCGTGTTCCTATTTTTGCGCAAGCGGCCCAAAACCAGCAGAGGAGAATAGATGGCCGGAACAGACGTTCGGGATGTGGCGATCCTGGGTTCGGGCCCAGCCGGACTCACCGCGGCGATATATACCGCCCGGGCAAACCTCTCCCCACTGGTGATCGAGGGCGAGCCCTCGTCGACCAGCGACCAGCCGGGTGGCCAACTCATGCTTACCACCGAAGTCGAGAACTATCCCGGCTTCGTGGACGGCATCCTGGGACCCGACCTGATGGGCGTCATGCGCGCCCAGGCGGAGCGCTTTGGCGCTTCCTACCTCACTGACAAGGCAACCAGGGTGGATTTATCGAGCCGTCCATTCGGGATCTGGGTAGGGGATCCGACCGATCCCGAGCCGAGCTACGCCGCCCGATCGGTCATTGTCGCCACCGGGGCCCGATCCCTGCTTCTGGGGGTGCCAGGGGAGGAACGTCTGTTTGCTCACGGAGTTTCGACCTGTGCCACCTGCGATGGGTTTTTCTTCCGGGGCCAGGAGATCGCGGTGGTGGGAGGCGGGGACTCCGCTCTTGAGGAGGCGAACTTTCTCTCACGTTTCGCCACCAAAGTCACCGTGGTCCACCGGCGCAAGGAGTTGCGGGCATCGAAGATCATGCAGGACAGGGCGTTCCGGAACGAGCGGGTGAGCTTTTTGTGGAACAAGGTGGTGGTCGAGGTGTTCGGAGATTCGTCGGTATCCGGCCTTTCCCTGCGTGACACCGTGACCGGCGAGGGGTCCGTTCTGGAGCTCAGCGGCGTGTTCGTGGCCATCGGGCACGCCCCCAACACCGCTCTATTCTCCGACCAGCTCGACCTGGACGCGGACGGTTACCTGATTACCCACGATGGCAGCCTTACAAACATATCCGGCGTGTTTGCTTGCGGAGACGCACAGGACCATGTGTATCGCCAAGCCGTGACCGCGGCGGGCTCCGGTTGCATGGCAGCCATCGACGCCGAGCGTTGGCTCGAGGCCCAAGACGACGCTTGAGTCTGGGAACTCTGGAATGGAGGGCGCCCACGAGCTGTTGAAGCCTCTAGACGACACTCGCCCGGCCTGTCGGGCCGAGCACCTGAGGAGGAGATAAGCAGTGGCTGACGTAACACAGCTCTCGGACACCAGCTTCGATGAAACCGTCAAGCTGTCAGATCGTCCAGTTCTCGTAGACTTCTGGGCAGAGTGGTGTGGCCCCTGCAAAATGATCGCACCCATCCTTGCCGAGATCGCCGCCGAAAAGGCCGATGTCCTCCAGGTGGCCAAGGTCAACGTAGACGACAACCTGGAGATCTCCCGACGTTTCCAGGTCATGAGCATCCCAACGCTGATCCTGTTCAAGGACGGCGAACCAGTGAAGCGGATCGTAGGAGCCAAGCCCAAGGCTCAGCTTCTCCAGGACCTGGCGCCCTTCCTGTAGACGCCGACCCCAGACCTGGCTCGGTGGGGGTCAGGTCTGGCTCGGTGCCAACCCGGTGACCGGCAATGCGGTGACCGGCGGAAGCCGCGGTGGAGCACGCGCATCGGTGGAAGCCACTCTGCGCGCCCTGCGAACCCCGGAGGGCATGGTGGACCTCAGGCGCAGGCTTGCTCGCCAGAGCCTGCTAACCGACACCCCCGCACGGGTGGCACCCACCGAGGAGCCCGAGGAAACAGCACTGCCCCCCTCCGCTGGCGCCGGGGACCCCGGGGATCTAGCGGGCGCGATTGCTGAGTTTCAGCGCCGACGGGGACTGCGGATTGACGGCATCTGTGGGATCGACACCTGGACCGCACTGGTAGAGGCCGGCTACTTTGCGGGTGACCGCCTGTTGTACCTCCGGGTCCCAATGCTCCAAGGCGACGATGTGGCAGAGCTCCAGCGCCAGCTGGGGACCCTTGGCTTTGACGCAGGTCGGATCGACGCCATATTTGGTCCTGCCACGGTCAAGGCGCTCATCGAGTTCCAGCGCAATGTGGCCATCCCCCCAGACGGGATCTGCGGCCTCGCCACCCTGCGGGAGCTAGAACGGCTGGGCCTCAGTCACTCTGCCGGTGCCCTGGTCAGCAGCGTCCGCGAACGCGAGCTACGGCGCCGGGGACCCCGAACCCTGGTCGGTCGTCGAGTGGCGATCGGTCATCAGGGGGGCCTGGGCGCGGCAGTGGAGGAAGTGCGTCGCTCCCTCGCAGGCGCAGGCGCCGAAGCCGTCGTACTGCTCCACCCAGACGGTTCGGGTTTGGCTGAGGGTGCAAACGCCGCAGGAGCTGACGCCTACATCGGGATCCACCTCGATCCGCAACTAGCCAAATGTCGGATCGCCTACTACAGGGGGTACAGGTACGAGTCCGCCGGTGGGCGCCATCTCGCCGAACTGGCAGCACAGCGAATCCGGCGCCTTCTGCCAGACGCAGGAGAGATCTCCGCCGTCGGGATGTCGCTTCCTGAGCTCCGCTACTCCCGGATGCCAGCAGTGGTCTGTGAGCTGGCTCCAGTGGAACTTGTCGTCGAGCGAGCAACCGAACTTGCCGAGGGGTTAGCTCTGGCGATGATTGGCTGGGCCAGCGCCACCTGGGATTGAACACCCGCAGAGGGGGCCCTGTGGTGATAACCTATTACGAACTGGTGTTCCCAGAAGCTCGAATGTTATCCACAGGTTGTGGACGACCTTGTGGATCGTTTCCCTTTTTCGACCCCGGCGGCCCTTCCACCATGGCCCGATATATGCGCTCCAAGTCCTCGACTGTCGCAAAGTCAATCACAACGCGTCCTTTGCCCAGCCCCAACTCCACCCTCACCCGGGTATCCAGGCGCGTCGCCAACAGTTCCTCCAGCTCCAGCACCGGCGCCGGACGGACCTTGGTGGTGCGGACACCCGCGCGCTTGGTGACCACCGGGGCCGGACCCTCATTACGCATGCGAACTGCTTGCTCTACTGCCCGCACCGACAAGCTCTCGGCCACCGCCCGCCGAGCCAGGCTCTCTTGAAACCCCCGGTCCGGGGTTCCAAGCAGCGCTTTTGCGTGACCTGGGCTGAGCGATCGCTCGGCAACCAGCCGTTGAACCAGTGGGGGCAGTGTCAAAAGGCGCAAAGTGTTGGTTACCGTGGTGCGGCTCTTGCCCACCCGCCGAGCCAGCTCCTCGTGGGTCAGTCCAAAGTCTTCGATTAGCTGCTGAAATGCAGCGGCCTCCTCCAGACCGCTGAGATCCTCGCGGTGCAGGTTCTCCACCAGGGCCTGTTCGAGCGTGGAGACGTCATCCGCCACTTGGACGAGCGCCGGAATCAACTGAAGGCCGGCTCGGCGTGCCGCCCGCCACCGCCGCTCGCCGGCGATCAGCTCAAACTGGTCATCTCCGACGGATCGGACCAGGACTGGCTGGAGCACACCGAGAGTGGCAATCGAGGCTGCGAGGCCTGCCAGGGTCTCTTCATCCAAGTTGCTCCGAGGCTGGTAGGGATTCGGCCGGATGCAGCTGATGGGGATGCTGCGAAAGACCGAGTCCCGATCGGCCGAGACCTCGGTGGGAATCAGGGCCCCCAGACCCTTACCTAACCCTCCGCGCCGCATCAGCGCTCACCTCCCTCGCCAGATCTCGATAGGCAATTGAACCTCGTGAAGTGGGATCGAACACGGTGATCGGCTGCCCGAAGGATGGCGCCTCTGAGATTCTCACCGACCTCGGGACGATGCTTCGACAGACCCGCGTGCCAAAGTGCCGTCGAACTTCAGCTGCCACCTGGCCGGCGAGGTTTGTGCGTGCGTCATACATGGTCAAAACGATGGTGCTCACATCCAGATTCGGGTTGAGCTTGCTCTTGACCAACTGAACGTTGGTCAGCAGTTGACCCAGCCCTTCCAGGGCGTAGTACTCACACTGAATCGGCACGAGAACCTCGTCGGCCGCAGCCAGGCCGTTGACCGTGAGCAGGCCCAGCGAAGGGGGACAGTCGATCAAGACGAAGGCATACTCCTCACGAGCGGTTTCGAGAGCCCGACGAAGCTTGAGCTCTCGGCTGAACTGTGGAACCAGCTCAATCTCTGCCCCAGCCAAGTCCACGCTCGAAGGGGCCACGAACAGGTTTCGGACACTGGTCGGCTCGATGCAGTCCTCCAGGGGAAGGTCCCGCATCAAGACGTCATAGATCGAAACCTCGAGGCTTCGCAGGTTCACCCCCATCCCGGTAGTGGCGTTACCTTGGGGGTCGAGATCCACCACCAAGATCCGGTGGCCGAGCTCAGCCAGGGCGGCGCCCAGATTGACTGCGGTGGTAGTCTTTCCCACCCCGCCCTTCTGGTTGGCCACCGCGATGACTCTCGCCAAGGCGCCAGACCCGCTACGGGATGACTGAGAGCTGGCGCGGCCATCTCCAAAGGGGGACTCGATCTCTCGGATTTCCCCCGGCCGGCGACCTACAGGAGTCTTGGGAAGTACGGGCACATCCACCATCCTGACTCTCAAAAGCCTAAAGGTCAAGGAGCCTCATGTTCCACGTGGAACCTGCTCAGAGTCTCCCTCGTTCCAGGGGCATCAGAAGAGCGGCCGAGTGCCTGGCAGTCCCCGTCTTCGCGGGTAGATCTCCGGGATCCGAGAGACCTTCTCCAGAATCTGGAACCCGAAACCTCCCCGCTCCAACCGCCCTCCCGGAGCCATCCCGACGATGTCCAGCCCCGCAAGGGGCCAACGCTCCGCCGGCCTCACCAATGCGCGGGCGACAGGGGGTGGCTCTGACACAATCAACCTCCCACCCACCGCCAAGAGGCCAGCCCCGCACTCGGCGACGTTGGCCGATGTGCCAAAAGCCCTGGCCACCACGACATCGAGCGCCTCGCGCCACTCTGGCAACCGACCCAGCACCTCGGCTCGCTCCCGCACCACGGTGACCTGCTCACCCAGACCCAGCGCCACCACCGCCTCGGTCAAGAACTTGGTCTTCCTGAGGTTGGAGTCCAACAGGACCATCCTTGTCTCCGGCATCATCCACGCCATCACCAGGCCGGGAACTCCGGCTCCGGAACCCAGGTCCAGCACGGTCCTTGGCGGTTGGATCCCATCCAGAACGCTTACAAACCCTCGCGCATGGACGATGTGCGACTCCACCGGCGCGGATCCCAAAAATCCCAGTCTCCGGGCCCGGTCCAGGGTGTCGATCACCTGGGACATCCGATCCTCCCAGCCCTGGCTCACGCTGGGACTCCCCTTACTAGGCCTTGGACCTGCTCACCATGCCCGATCTTGGTGCCCACCACGGGCGGCGCTGCCCCACAGGAGCGCTGCCGCACAGGACCGGCTAGGAGCGCACGGTAGGTGATATGACCACGCGGCGGCGGGGCTCCTCGCCCTCGGAGTGGGTGCTAACGCCCTGGAGCGAGTTAGCGGTGTCGTGGATCACCTTGCGATCGGCCGCAACCATCGGCTCCAGAACTTGGCCCACGCCGTCCCGTAAGACCTCCTCGGCCCTCTCACGGGCGAACGTTGCCAGCGCTTCACGCCGTCTCTGGCGATAACCGGCCACGTCAACCAACAACCGCCCGCGCCTGGCCCCAGTCCGGCGCTGGACCACCACCCGGGCCAGATCCTGAAGAGCGTCGACAGTTGATCCCCGATAGCCGACCAGGGGAGCCAAATCCTTCCCCACCACCGCTACCTCAACTGTATTGCCATCTATCTCGTTCACGCCCACCGTCGCAGCGATCCCAACGCGCTCGACCACCCCGACCAAGAACTGCCTGGCGACCTCGGCCTGGTCGGCGAGCGGAACCTCCAGCTCTGCCTCCCCGCTGACCCCACGCTCGGCGTATCTCCCGAACCCGTTGTGTCCCCGCCGTGCGGGGTCATCGCTGTCCATCGGAGGGCGCCGTCTAGACCCTCGTCGCGAAGAGGCAGCCGGCGCCAAGCTGCCCTGACCCAAGCTGTCCTGGTCTCCGCTTCCGCGCAACTCGTTGCGCGGGAGCACTCCGGGCTCCCGGGGGCCAGCTCCAGCAGGACGGACCCGCGCACGGACCCGGGCCTCGGCCCGCACACGGCCGAACAAGCCTGGCTTCGCCTCGGCGAGCACCACAATGTCAGCATCCTCGTCAGAGACACCCAGTTGGCCCAGAGCCTCCTGGATGGCCTCTTCGATGGTCTTACCGGTGCTCTCCACCCAGTCCACTTGTTCCCTCTCCTTTGTACTAATGCTCGGCCGGGCGCAGCGGTGAGAGTGCTCAGCGAGCCCGCCGGGAACGCTTGTCCCGGGAACGGTTGGGATTAGAGGCAGAGCCACTCGGCCCGGTTCCGCCGGACGGAGCGGGCTTTGCGCCTGATCTTGGTTCTGCTGGGGCAGTCTTTGTCCCCGATCTCAGCCCGGAGGAGCCAGGCTTGGCAGAGGCTCCTGCCGAGACCCCCGCCCCCTCGCGCGGACGGCGCGCCCAACTAGTCTCCTCCGTTCCCGCGCCCCCAGTGCCGGCTCGCCGCTGCTCTCCCCTGGTCGGAGGCTGCTTGGGCGACTTCGGTGAACCCTTCGCGGGATCCCGCTGCTGGCCGACTCCCGAGCCGCCCCCCTGAGCGGGCTGCTTGGCGGTACCACCACCGGCTTTCCTCGCCTCTGAGGCCTTCGGGGCAGCGCCGTTCGTGCGGGCAGCGCCGTTCGTGCGGGCAGCGCCGTTCGTGCGGGCAGCGCCGTTCGTGCGGGCAGCGCCGTTCGTGCGGGCAGC
>JBOGGT010000085.1:0-25713 GCA_050744225.1 Acidimicrobiales bacterium
CGGGTGGGGTTCCAGGGGATCTCGTAGTGGATGATCCGATGACAGTGACGCTGCAGGTCGATTCCTTCGCTGGCAGCATCAGTGGCGAGCAGGATCCTTACCGGGTCCAGAGATGGGTCAGCCTGGAACACCGCCTTGGTCCGCTCTCGGGCGTCAGTCTCCATCCCACCCCACAACAGAGCCAGGCGGTTCCCACCCAGACCGTGAGCCTCCAACAGATCGACGAGGTAGCGCTGAGTATCCCGGTACTCGGTGAAGACGATTACCCGCTCGTTCCCCCAGGTCCGCTCGCCGTTCGTGTCCGCCGCATTGCCTCCGGGACCGGTCGGCATTTGGGGGCGCACGATGTCGTCTAGGAAGGCTAGGAGTGCGAGGGCCTTCGCATCGGGTCGACCTGCCGCGTCCTCGGCCCACGCCCGGAGTCTCGCCAGGAGGGCGGCCTCGGTCGGGCTGAGGGGTTCGGTGCTGCGGGCGGTCGCGATCAACGCCTCCCTCACCGCTTCGGTCTGGTCCGCCTCGTTGTCGGCATCGTCCTCGGTGCGCTCGACCGCAGCACGCAGGACCGGAAGGCTCGGAGGTAGCGCCGTATGCGTCGGTCGATTCCTGAGGGTCTCGGCGTGAACCTCCAGCGTCCTGGCTAGGGCCGCCGGGGACGAAAAGAGCCGCTTCTTCAACAGCTTGAGGGTGAACTCCACCGCCAGGCGCCCACTTTCGCTGGCGGTCGAGCGACGCCGGGCGGACGTGTACTCCTGGAGCAGCCGGTGGGCTTCGCGTTCGCCAGTTGGGTAGACGACCTCGATGGCCTCGACCCGCCGCTCGGGGAACCGGGGGGTGCCGTCAGGATTAGGGGGAAGCTCCGACTTGAGGCGGCGCACGAGGATGCTCGCCAGCTGGGCCCGGTCTGGGTCGACCCCGCGGGCGAATCGCTGGGGGTCCAACAGCTCGAGCAGCGCGGTCCAGGACTCTCGGTAGCCGTTGTGAGGCGTGGCTGAGAGAAACAGGCGGTGCTCGAAGTGAGGGGCGATCTTCCTGATGGCTCGGGTGCGCCGGGAGTCGACGGCGTAGTTACCTCGACCCGAGGGCGCTGCATTGTGCACCTCGTCCACGACCAGCAGATCGAAGCGTCTTGTGTAGCTGTGCACCGGGGGAAGCACCTCGTCGAACAGGCGCATCGGGCGGTCACGCTTGAGCCAGTCCATGGAGACGATGAGGCGCGGGAAGTGCGTCCACGGGTTGGCACGCAGGCCCCTTGTCCGGCGCAGGTGACGCAGCAGCTCCGTATCGACGATGCGGAACTCCAGCCCGAACTTCTCCAACATCTCGTCCCGCCACTTGATGCACAGGCTGGCTGGGCAGACGACAAGGATGCTGCGGGCTCGGTGACGCAACAACAGCTCCTGGACCACCAGGCCCGCCTCGATGGTCTTGCCGAGCCCTACATCGTCGGCCACGAGCAGGTTGACCCGGGGCATGCGAAGCGCTCGTACCACGGGGTCGAGCTGGTAGTCCTCGATTGCGATACCTGAGCGCCAGGGTGACTGCAGCACGCCGGCATAAGCGCTGGCAACTGCTCCCCAGCGAACCGCGTCCAAGAACGCCGCGAGTCTCTCGGGGTCGTCAAGGTGCCCGGCTTCGGGCGTTGGCAGGGTTGCGTGGTCCAGCACCTGAGTGCCCGGCTCCAGCTCCCACAAGACCCTCAGGGACTCGTCGTAGCGATCATCCTCAACCGAGGTGAGGGTTACGAGGTGGTCGGGCCCCGTCCCCAGGTGGTCGCTCGGCAGTGCGCTCGCCGAGACGTCGGCCACCACCCAATGGCGGCCACGCACGCGGACCAGCCGCCCGGGCTCAGGCACAGCCGGGGGAACCACGCTCGCGTTCCTCGTGGTGGTCGTCGCGGTGGCCACCGTTACGGTGCCCCGACCTGGCGGAGTGTCTGGCGGTTCACGATCCCTCTCAGCTGGCTGGTCGTGCCGTCACCCCGCCAGCGAAGGGCGACACACATACCGTACCCATCGGTCGCCCGAGTTGAAGTGTGGGTGGTACCCTGAACGGGAAGTCAACGACGTTTGGGTCGGTGGTATCCGAGGATGGCGGCCGGATCAATCAGGCCCGCCTGCGACGCTGCGGCGGGCTGAGTTGTGACGTGATCCGATACCAGCAAGGCGAGGATCGCTCAGACACTGTTGCTCGGCGTGGTCAAGGGCAGCCGTCGCCAGCCGCTGGGTCCCATCCGTGGGCCAACCATTATGACAGGCCCGTGTGACGCTCGCATCTCTGGGTCCCGTTTGGGTCCCGCCCGAGCATTCTAGCTCTCACGTCCAACCCTGCCAACCTCCATATAGGGCCTCTGACCTGCACTTATACTGGTGGGCGCTGGGAGACTTGAACTCCCGACCTCAGCCGTGTGAAGGCTGCGCTCTGACCAAACTGAGCTAAGCGCCCGCTGTGCGTGATGCTAGCGCCGCGCACCGGGGTGTTTCCCCTATTTGGCGGGCTATCTGGTCCAGCCGGTCGGTGGTCTTGGTCCAGCGGTCTACTCCTATAGACGCGAGAACGCCAGCGTGTCACCCGGGCGAGCCTGAGCGACTCGGGGGAGGTCAGCGGAGGCGACCACTGCAATGACCGGGTAGCCGCCGGTTGTGGGGTGGTTGGCCAGAAGCACGATGGGCTGGCCGTCGGGGGGGACTTGGACCGCGCCTTCGACCATCGGCTCAGGTGGGAGTTCCATGTTGGGTTGCGCCCTGGTTAGGGTAGGCCCCGCCAGCCGGGTCCCGGTCCGATCGCAGGCCGGGGTCACGGTCCACTCGGCGCTCAGGAAGGTGGCAAGCGCTTCGGCGCTGAACCAGTCGTTGCGAGGGCCGAGGGTGACCCTGACGACCCTCGGGCCAGTCCCCCCCACTGCCCCTAAATCCGCTCCCGCGGGACCCAGACCTGGGCTGTCCCGGCTCGCTGAATCGGCGTTGCCCGACTCGCCCCCAGCCGGGCCGACCGGGAGGCGGTCGCCGTCCCTCAGCGGTGGCGGACCCAGGCCAGTAAGGGTGTCTGCGGACCTGCTCCCCAGGACTGGTGCGACGCCGATGCCCCCAGCCACGGCGATATACGCTCGCACACCGGTCCGGAGTGGGCCGACCGACAGTGTCGAGCCAGCCGGGAGCGGGATGGCGGTGTCCATCGGGACCGGCTCGCCGTCCACCTCGGCCTCCACCGCCCCGCCCGCCAGGGCCACCACCGTGGAGGTCTCGGCGCGCAGCTCCGGCCCGAGAAGGGTGGACTCGAGGCCAGCCGACCCGTCCGGGTTGCCTACCAGACGGTTGGCTCGGATCAGGCTGGGCAGGTCGACCGGACCCGCCCGCGATACCCCGAGGTGGGCGAGTCCAACCCGACCCAGGTCCTGCACCGTGGTCAGCGGTCCGGCTCGAGCCACGAAGATGCTGGCTGCTTCCCCCTTTAGGTCGAACTGGGGAGATTCAGCAGCCTTGGTTGCTGCTAACTCTCCCCAGTGCAGGGGGGCCGCCGCGCTCGCGCCAGCCGCCACGAACCGCACCCGCCCGCCGGGCACGAATGGGCTCGGTGGGCACCTCCCAGCGTCGAAGGCAACCAGGGGCGTGCTTGCCAACAGCCGCCAGCCGCCGGGAGTCGCCTGCGGGTAAGCGGCGGTGTATCCCCCCGCGATCCCCACCGACCCGGCCGGTACCCTTCGCCGCGGCGAGTCGCGCCTCGCCACCACCAGCGCTGGGTCTAGACCGGTCAGGTAGGCAAAACCGGGCGAGAACCCCAAGAACCCCACGGTGTAGGTGGGGGCGAGGTGGCGCCGGACCACTTCCTCCACGCTGAGCCCCACTAAGCTGGCCACCTCCGCGAGGTCCGGGCCGTCGTACGTGACCGGCACCTCCAGTGCCTTTGACCCCTCCTTCACCGCCTCCGGCACCTCGCCTTCGGCCCACGCCGCGAGTAGCCCGGCCATCTCGTCCAGGTCCACCCCCTTATCAGCCAGGCTCACCAAAGCGGTCTGGGCGCCAACCACCACCTCGGTCACACCGCCGCCCGCCCCACCGCCGCCCGCCCACGCCAAGACCCGCTCCCGCAGACGGTGGGCTGCCGCCTGGCTGTCGAGTTCCACCAACAACGCCGACTCCCCTGCCCGCCGGATTCGTCCGCCAGCCATCAGCCATCCCCCACGAAGCTTTGCACCCGCGGACCCTAACCGATGAAGCTTCGTACCGGCACCCCCGCCCGGCCCAGGCCATCCCGAACCGCGCTTGCCAGGGAGGCCGCCCCGGGGGTGTCGCCGTGCAAGCAGATCGACTCGGTGGCCAGCTCGACCACGCTGCCATCGACCGTCAGCACGGAGCCATCCACCGCCAACCGCACCGCCCGGGCCACCACCACGCTTACCTCGCAGATCACCGAGTCGGGTTCGGACCGGGCTACCAGGGTACCGTCGCCTCGGTAGGCGCGGTCGGCGAACGCCTCCGCAACCACGCGCAGCCCACAGGCCTCCGCGGCGCGAGCCAGGATGGTGCTCGGGGCGCTGAGCAGCGCCAGGGTCGGGTCGAAGCCCGCCACCGCGCCGACCAGCGCTCGGGCTGCAGGCGCCTCCACGCAGATGCGGTGATAGAGCGCCCCGTGCGCCTTTACGTAGCACACCCGGGTGCCGGCCACCCGGGCCATACCCTCCAGAGCGCCCAGCTGGTATGTCACGTCGCAGGCTATGTCTGATGGTGCCACGTCCATGGCCCTGCGCCCGAACCCAACCAGGTCCGGGTAAGACACGTGAGCGCCGACCACCACCCCGCCCGCCACCGCAGCCCGCAGCGTCCCAGCCATCACCGCCGGCCCCCCCGCATGGAAGCCGCACGCCACGTTGGCGCTGCTCACTACCCCCATGAGCGCCCCGTCGTCGCCCATGCGCCACGCTCCGAACCCCTCGCCGACGTCAGCGTTCAGGTCCATGGCTAAACGGCAGCAGAAGAAGGTGCTCGGAGCGCCGCTAAGCTACGTGTTCTCACGAACTCAGCCTATCTGCCGCTCAGTACGCCGGACGGGTGACTTGAGGCCACCTTGAGGCTCGAGCGATGTCCGGTAGACTCGGATCATGGGCTTTGTGGACCGTCTCCAGCAGAACGCAGCGCGCTCCGCTGCCGCCCGCCAAGGTCGAGCTGACGCGGGGCGGGGTGGAAGGAGCGGGCAGGGCGCCAAGGGCCGACCCAAACGCCCACCGGCACCGCCTCTGGATCAGCTGGAGCGGCGCATCGGCTACGCGATGGCCGCGGTGGCAGTGGTGGTGTTCGTCTCCATCTGGGTTCCGCACCTGGGTGAGGTCGTCCCGAAGGTGGTGACCAAGGCCGGTAAGACGGTTGCGAATAAGGCGGCATCGCCCACATCGCAGCTTGTCTTTGGGTTGGTGGCGGCGGCGCTGCTCGGGTGGGCCACCGTGATCAAGAAGCGCTGGTTGCTGGCATTTGTCGCCTTCTACGTGGGACTTGCGGGGCCCTGGGGCAAATACCACTTGATCGGCTACGTGATGATGGCAGTTGGGGGGTGGCTGCTGTTCCGTAACGCCAAGCTCCAGAGCGACGCCCAGAGGACTACCGCGGCGGCCGCGAGCAGGTCGTCCCGCTCACCGGGTCGATCCGCCAGCCGCAGCCCCGCCAGCCGCAGCCCCGCCAGCCGAAGCCCCGCCAGCCGAAGCACCGCCAGCCGCAGCTCCCCGACCCGTTCCGGTCCCAGTGGTCGCTCAACAGCCGGGACCCGTGCGGCCTATGCGACTAAGCCCTCACCAGGTTCGCCGCGATCCACCCGCGGTCCGAGTGGCAAGCGCCAGGCGCCTGCTCGGGCTCGGGCTGGGAGGTCCGCCAAGGGATCCAAGGTCGAGGTTTCTGAGACGGCTGTCCCCGTCGCGTCAAAGAGGTACACCCCGGCGCAATCCGGCGACAGGCAGGAGCGGCGGGAGCGGCGCGAGAAGGTGCGCACCGGCGCAGCTAACCGTTCTGCCTCCCCGAAGGTCTGAGTACCATGATCGTGGACCAGCTGGCGGGCTGTCGCGTCGCGGTGACCGGAGCAACCGGGTTTCTCGGCACCGCGTTGGTGGAACGACTGCTCCGGTCGGTTCCGGACTGCGAGGTCGCGATCCTCGTCCGACCTGGCCGGAGGACCAGCGCAGCTGAACGGACCCGGCGGGAGATCCTACGCAACGACTGCTTCGACCGGCTGCGGCGTGAGCTTGGCGATGGCTTCGACGACGAGGTGGGCCGGCGGCTGCTTGTCATGGCAGGAGACGTCGGGACCGACGGGCTCGGGCTTTCCGACAGGGACGCCGAAGTGCTTGCGGGCTGTGATGTGGTGGTCCACTCGGCCGCCAGCGTCAGCTTCGATGCACCGCTGGACGCATCCGTGGAAGTGAACCTTCTGGGTCCCTCCCGGGTGGCCGCCGCCCTGGAAGCAGCGGCCGCCGGACGCAGCGCCCCCCCCGCCGGACGCAGCGCCCCCCCCGCCGGACGCACTGGCCCTGCGCACCTGATCGCGGTGTCCACCGCCTACGTGGCCGGAACCCGACGGGGCGACGCTCCCGAGGCGCTCCTGCCCGACACGCCCTTCGCCACCGAGGTGGACTGGCGGGCCGAGGTGACTGCGGCCCGCAGGATCCGCCCGGATCTGGACGCCGAGAGTCGACGACCCGAGCACCTGGCGCGCTTCTCCAAGGCGGCGCGGGCCGAGTTGGGAGCCGCCGGAGTCCCCCTGCTCTCCGCCCGGGCCGAGCGCGAGCGGACCGACTGGATTCGCAAGCAACTGGTCGAGGCAGGTCGTTCCAGAGCCGCGGCTCTGGGCTGGCCCGATGCCTACGCTTACACCAAGGCGCTGGGGGAGCGCGCACTGCTCGACAACCGAGGCAAGGTCCCGGTCACCTTCGTACGTCCCTCGATCATCGAGTCCTCCCTTGCCGAGCCCCGCCCGGGCTGGATCCGGGGCTTCCGCATGGCCGAGCCCATCCTCATCTCCTACGCCAAGGGACTGCTAAGCCAGTTCCCCGGCGTGCCCGAAGGGGTCCTCGACGTGATCCCGGTGGACCTGGTGGTCGCGGCCATCATCGCGGTGGCGGCCCACGGCCCGGAGGAGAGCCCGAGCGTGTACCAGGTGGCCTCCGGCCAGCGCAACCCGCTGCGCTACGACAAGCTGGTCGAGCTGGTCCAGTCCTGGTTTGCCGAGCACCCGCTCTACGACCAAATGGGCCAGCCCATCGCGGTCCCCGACTGGTCCTTCCCCAAGCGGGGCAGCGTAGCGAGCCAGCTCAAACGCACCACCAAGGGGCTCGCCGCTGCGGAGCGGGTAGTGGCCGCCTTGCCGATCCGCGGCCCCAAGGCACAGGTCTCTGCGCGCCTCCAGGAGCGGCGAACAGAGGCTTCCCGTGCCCTCGATTACGTCACCCTCTACGGCTCCTATGCAGAGACCGAGGCAAAGTTCAGCGTGGACCGGCTCCTCGCCCTGCGAGCCGGCCTGGACGAGGCGGACCGGGTGACTTTCGACTTCGACCCGGCCCGGGTGGACTGGCCGGCCTACGTGCAGGGGGTCCACCTGCCCTCGGTGGTAACCCACGCTCGGGTGCGCACCACTGGCGGATCGCGGACCGGGCCATCCAGGCTGGAGCGGGGCAGGCGTGCGGTCCTGGCCCCCGAGCGGCACCTCGCGGTGTTCGACCTGGAGAACACGCTCATAGCCTCCAATGTGGTGGTGGCCTTTGCCTGGATGGCCAGCCGGCACCTGGGACCCGCCGATCGGGTGCAGTTGGCGCTGCGACTGGTTGGCCAGGCGCCGTCCCTCCTCGCTCTGGATCGCAGGGACCGGGGGGACTTCCTCCGCCACTTCTACCGCCGCTACGAAGGTGCGCCCGTCGAGCAGCTGCGGGCCGATGCGTGGGAGTTGTCAACCTCGCTGATGCTGGTCCGAGCCTTCCCATCGGGCATAGCCAGGGTCCGCCGGCACCGAGCACTCGGGCACCACACCCTGCTAATCACCGGTTCGCTGGACTTTTTGATTGCCCCGCTGGCGCCCCTGTTCGATGACGTCCTGTGCGCCCGGATGGGCGAGGTCGACGGGTGCTTCACCGGCGAGATGGTGGAGATGGCACCCACCGGCGAGGCCCGTGCCCAGGCGATGGCCGACTACGCGGCCGCGCGGGGGCTGTCCATGGCAGAGTCGGTGGCTTACGCGGACTCGGCCAGCGACCTGCCGATGCTGGAGGCGGTCGGCTTCCCGGTGGCGGTCAACTCCGAGCCCAAGCTCGCCACCATCGCCGCAAAGCGCGGGTGGCACACCGAGCAGTGGTCCCGAGCTCCAGGCGCACCCCGGCCAGTCCTCCCCTTCGGCCCGCTGGATCAGCGCTTCCGCGAGGGTGGCCTGCCGACTCGCTCAGCCGAGCCCCCCAAAGCGGGTCGCTCAGGGCAAACTTGGCGTGACGGAGTCGTTGTCAGCGACGTCATCACGCCAAGTTCAGGATTTGCCCCTAGTTCGCCCCCTCCGAGAACTGGCGAAGGCCACCCTGCCCCCGTCCAATCTGGCGCCACCGGCCGATGAAGGCGCTGGTCTACGAGCACAACAACCCCCGGTTTGCCGCGGCGAGGGTGGCGTCGATGATGAGTCACGGTTCCGGGGTGAATGTTGGGCCGCTGCGCTTGATCGAGGTGGACCCGCCGAAGCTGCCCGGACCAGCATGGCACGTGGTGCGGCCCGCCCTCGCTGGCATCTGCGGATCCGACCTGGCCACGCTCGACAGCAGGAGCTCCCGCTACTTCGAGGCCCTGGTCAGCTTCCCCTTCGTGCCCGGCCACGAGGTGGTCGGCTACCTGGATGCGCCGCAGCCCGCAGGAGTCCCGCAGCCCGCAGGAGTCCCGCAGCCCGCAGGAGGTTCGCAGCCGGCAAGGGTGGTCATAGAACCCGTGCTCGGCTGCGCCACCCGCGAGATCGTCCCGCCGTGCCCTGCCTGCGCAGCCGGCCACACCGGAGCCTGCCAGCAGGTCGCTTTCGGACACCTGCGCCCAGGGCTGCAGACCGGTTACTGCGTGGACACTGGGGGTGGGTGGTCTGGGGCGCTGGTGGCCCACGAGAGCCAGATCCACCGAGTCCCCGAAGCGCTCAGCGATGAAGATGCCGTAATGGTCGAACCGACGGCCTGTGCGGTCCACGCCTCCCTGGCGGCGGGCGTCGAAGAAGGCGACACGGTGGTGGTCCTGGGCTCAGGGACCCTGGGGCTCTGCGTGGTGGCCGCGCTCCGCCGGTTCTGCCGGCCCGCCACCATCGTCTCGGTGGCCAAGCACCTCCACCAGCGCAAGCTCGCTTCCCAGCTCGGAGCCGACCTGGTCATAGGTCCCGACGAGGTCCGCAGGGGTGTCCGCCGCCTCACCCACTCGATGGCGGTGGGGCCTGAGCACGGGCCGGGCCGGCTGACCGGGGGGGCCAGTCTGGTGCTCGACTGCGTCGGCTCCGCGGACTCCATCGCCGACTCCCTGGCGGTGGTGAGGCCCCGGGGCAGGGTGGTGCTGGTAGGGATGCCGGGGAAGCTCAAGGTAGACTTGGCGCCGCTGTGGCAGCGTGAGATATCGCTTGCGGGCGCCTACGCCTACGGCACCGAGATGCTGCCCGAGGTCGGGAGCCGGCGGACATTTGACCTGGCCTTTGAGCTGGTGGGAGCGGAGCACCTCGGTCGCCTGGTCAGCGCGCGCTATCCCCTGGAGCGATTCGAGGAGGCGGTTGCCCACGCCGCCTCGGCCGGTCGGCGCGGTAGCGTCAAGGTGGTATTCGATCTGGACCCCGCCGCGCAGCGCAGCGCCCGACCCCGCGGCGCAGCGCAGCGCCCGACCCAGGAACTCCAAAGTGACGACTGAAGGGACCCCATGAGTTCGCCGCGGCCCGGCTTTGTCCTCGAAGTCGACAAATCCACCCCGCCGACGCTGTTCTGGCACGGGGAAGGCTTCCGCATCGAGCGCCTGCCGGTGGGTTCGAGGGTCGTCTACCCCCCCGAACCGCTCCCGTCCCTCAAAGACCCCGACGCTGCCATTGCCCACGCCCTCGCGCACCCCGAGGGGGACAGCGCACCCCTGGCGGCACTGCTGCATGCCGGGATGAGCCTCACCATCGCCTTCGACGACGTGTCGACCTGCCTTCCCCCCATGCGCCAACCCGACAACCGCCAGCGGGTGATCGAGGCGGTGCTGGAGCTGGCAGCCAAAGCAGGGGTGGACGACGTCGTGCTGGTGGCGGCACTCGGCCTGCACCGGCGAATGACCGAGGCCGAGCTGCGACAGATGCTCGGACGCCGCATCTACGACGCCTTCGCGCCCTCGGGCAGGCTCACCCAGCACGACGCCGAAGACCCCGACAACCTCATCTACCTGGGCGCGACCGACCACGGGGAGGAGGTCGAGATGAACAAGCGCGCCGCCACCTGCGACCTCCTCGTCTACGTGAACATCAACCTGGTGGCGATGGACGGGGGCCACAAGAGCACAACCACCGGCCTGACGAGCTACCGCAGCCTGCGTCACCACCACAATGTGCGTACCTGGCAGCACAGCCGCTCGTTCATGGACCAGCACCACTCCGAGCAACTCGACTCCTGCTGGAGGATAGGCCGCTACATGGCCTCCTCCGGGGTGAAGGTCTTCCAGATCGAGACCACCCTGAACAACGACACCTTCCCTTCCCAGTTCAACTTCCTCCAGCGCCGGGAGTGGGAGTGGTCGGCCCGCGACAGAGCCGCTTACCTGGCGGCGTCGACGGCCCTGGACCGGACGCCGGACCGCATGGCTCGATCCATATTCCATTCAATCCGCTCGCCGCATTCGATGTCCAGCGTGCAGGCCGGAGAGGTGGAGGCGGTCCACGAGCTCACCACACAGAACGTCTACAAGGCCCACCTGGTGCCGGTCGAAGGCCAGACGGACATCCTGACCATGGGCCTGCCGTACGTGGGGCCGTACAACGTGAACTCGACAATGAATCCGATCCTGGTGATGTGCCTGGGCCTCGGCTACTTCTTCAACATGTACCGGGGCAAGCCGCTGGTGCGCCCCGGCGGGGTGCTGATCATGAGCCACCCCACGCCGTGGGCGTTCAACCCGGTGCACCACCCCAGCTACATCGACTTCTTCGAGCAGGTACTCACCGAGACCACCGACCCGGTCGAGCTCGAGGCCAAGTACGAGGAGTCCTTCGCCACCGACCCGTGGTATCGCCACCTCTACCGGACCTCCAACGCATTTCATGGCGTACACCCGTTCTACATGTGGTACTGCGGGGCGCACGCTCTGGAGCACCTGGGCGGGGTGATCGTGGTCGGCGGCAATCGCAAAGCGGTTCGCCGGCTTGGATTCAAGCCGGCGAGCACCCTGGCGGACGCCCTGGAGATGGCGGAGGACGTGGTCGGCCGAGACCCGTCGATAACCCACTTTCACGCCCCCCCGATCATGCTTGCCGACGTCCTTTGAAGGAATTTGGAAAGGTGCCCCGCACCACTCTCACCCGCCCCCGACCGGCGCGCCCCCTGCCCAAGCTCCGCGCTTCCTTCCCCTGGGTGGCGCCCACCTGGCCCACCACGCTGGAGCGCACGATCAGCCCGAAGGTCGGCGTCCACTACGACACCGCCTGGGCGCGCCGCTACGGGGTGCGTCTCGTCCGGGCGCTGGTGATGGAGAACCTGACCCGCCCCGCGCTGCGGGCCCTGGCGGACCCCACCGTGCACGGCCTCGACCGCCTGGAGCACACCGACGGCCCGGTGGTGTTCGCCGCCAACCACGCGAGCCACCTGGACGTGCCGCTGATCCTGACCAGCCTGCCGGCGCGCCTGCGTCACAGGACGGTGGTCTCTGCGGCCGCGGACTACTTTTTTGACCGGCCTTGGAAGGCAGCCGTTTCCGCCGGGCTCATAGGTGCCATCCCGACCGAGCGCTTGAGGGTGAACCGGCGCTCGATGGACGTGGCCGCGCAACTGCTCGCCGAGGGCTGGAGCCTGGTGTTCTTCCCCGAGGGTGGGCGCAGCCCCGACGGCTGGGCGCGCGACTTCGGTGGGGGAGCGGCCTACCTGGCGAGCCGGGCGGGGGTGCCGGTGGTCCCGGTGCACGTGGAGGGGACTGGGGACATCCTGGGCAAGCGCCGCCCTGGGTTGAGGCGGGGTACCACCAAGGTCACCTTCGGCTGCCCGATCCTGCCCTCCGAGGGGTGCTCCACCCGGCGAATGGGGGAGAGGATCGAGGCTGCGGTCGCCGCGCTGGGGGACGAAGCGGCCACCGACTGGTACTCCGCCCGCCTGCGGGCTGAGTCCGGGAGCCCACCGGCCATCACGGGTCCCGAGGCCGCCTCGTGGCGCCGCGCCTGGGCGCTGGGCGCCGATGCGCGCCCCGACTCACACGACGAGTGGCCCTTCGCCTAACCTAACCCAAGCCCGTTCATGGGGTGATCTCGTGCAGTTAACTGCAGGAGATCACCCCATGAACACCGTTTGCCCTTCGGTTGGCCGGGCCAGGTGCGGAAAACTACGGACCTAACGCTCGGCGGCGGCTTGGTCCAGGAGTTGACGGGCCATTGGCCGCAGCACGTGGCGCGCCGCGTGGCCGGCGCGTTCGTGGACCGAGCCGGGGTGGTCGGGGGCCAGTGCCGCCGCGGCATTGATGAGGTTGGGGTGCTGGCCGTCGGCGGACTCGATGATCCGGCTGGTGAGTGCGAGAGCCAGCGCGCCGAGCTGGGCGTCGTGCTTGGCGTTGTGGCGCTCGACAGCCTTGGCGGCGACCAGGTTGGCCGTCCTCTTGACGCCGGGAACCGAAAGGGCGACAATCGCCGCGATCAGGCTTGTTCCCGCGGCCACGAGGAACGCACGGGAGTAGCCCGAGGTCAGGGCAATGTTGGTGGCGGCATGGCTGTGGGATGAGCCCGCCAGCAGGGCGTTGGTCCGGTCCACCGCCACCGTGGCGATGGCGGCCAGCCCGATCGAGCCTCCGACCTGGCGGGAGGTGTTGATCAGAGCGGAGGCCAACCCCGACTGCTCCCGTGGCACGCCAGCGGTGCCCGCGGTGGCGATTGGGGTGAAGCACAGGCCTATGCCCAGGGTCATCAGCACGCTGGGGCCCAGCAGGTTGGCGACGAAGGTGCTGCTAACGGTGATCTGGGAGAACCAGAAGAAACCTCCCGAGGTGATCACCATCCCGACGACCAGCAACGGCCGGGCGCCGACCCGGCTCACAACGCGGGCGGCGAACTGGGCACCGATGGCGATGCCGAAGACGGCGGGAAGGAACAACAGGCCGGTCTTGATGGCGTCGTAGCCCAACACGTTCTGCATGAACAGGGATATGAAGTAGAACGAGACCAAGAATCCGATCCCCAGGATGAGCATCACCGCGTTCGCGCTCGACACCGACCGTATGCGGAAGATGCTGAGGGGGACCAGGGGGGCCTCGGCGAACCGAGCCTCGATTACCACAAAGGCGATCAGCACCGCCACCGCTCCGGCCAGCAGGCCGATGGTTCGTCCGGAGGTCCAGCCGTGCGAGCTGGTCTGGACGATCCCGTAGATCAGCAGCGCCATTCCACCAGTGATGGTAATGGCGCCGGGCAGGTCGAGGCTGCGGCTGAGGAGGTTCCTGCGACCCTCGGACAGGAAGACGAAGGCGCAGACGATCACGACGATCCCGATGGGCACGTTGATGAACAGCACGTAGCGCCAGGAGAGGTACTGGGTGAGGAGCCCGCCGAGCAGGGCCCCGGCTGCGGCACCCGCGCCGGCCACGGCGCTCCAGGTGCCGAGCGCCTTGGCGCGGGCCTTGCCCTCGGGGAAGGTGGTGATGAGCAGGGTAAGGGTGGCCGGGGACAGGACCGCACCGCCCAGGCCCTGTGCGGCGCGTGCCGCGGTGAGCCAGTCTGCGCTCTGCGAGATGCCGCCGATCAGGCTGGCCAGGGTGAACAGGCCGATGCCCAGGATGAAGATCTTGCGCCGCCCGTACAGGTCGGCGGCGCGGCCCCCGAGCATAAGGAACCCGGCGAAGGTGAGCGCGTAGGCGTTGACCACCCACTGCAGGCCGGCCGGGGAGAAGTGGAGGTCGTGCTGGATCGAAGGCAGGGCGACGTTCACGATAGAGACGTCGAGGACCACCATGAACTGTGCCACGCACGCCAGCGCCAGGATCACACCTTTGCGGGTGTGGGCGCGAGCCTCGCGGGAGGCCGCGGGGTGCTTGCCATTGGCCGAGATGGCGGCTGCCGGGATGCTCATTGCGCGATCACCTCGTGCCCGGAGACGTCTTCGAACGCGCCACCGGGTGCCGGCACTGGCGCCTTGGCGTGGGAAATGAGGTCCTTGGCCATGAGCGCGGCGTAGGCGATCAGGCTGATGGCCGCGATCAGGATTAGGGCGCCCCCGGTCGCCAGGTCGTTGCGGGTGGCGGCGGTCCAAGAGGTCCCCATTGGCTGGTATGCCAGGCCGAAGGGGGCGGCGAAGAGCCAGGCTCCGGCCAGGACGATCAATATCAGTCCGCCGATGGCGACGCGGCCGGCGAGGGGTGCGCGGTCCGGGGTTGTCTTCACGTGTAGCTCCTTCGGGGGGTTTGGGATGCTGGTGGCGCTAGGTGGTCCGGTTCCTCGCCTGAGCTCTCGGGCGCGCAGGAACTCTTGTCGTGGTCGTCCAGGTCGACCAGTAGGGCCTGGACCAGCGGAGCCAGCAGGTCCCGCAGGTCCGCGGGGGTCATAGCGGGGTCCGCCGAACTCGCGCCGGAGCCGGCTCCAGAGCTGCCCGCCCCGGACGGGGCCAACGCCGCGCGGGCCGCCTTGTCGGCCGAGGCGGCCTCGGCCTTGGCTGCGCGGGCCGCAGCGGAGGCTTCCCGCCGCTCGGCTCGGCTGAGCGGGGGAGCCAGCGCCCCTCGGGCTCGCAGATCGGAGCGCAGCGCGGCAACCGAAACCATGATCCCGACCAGCCCGACGGCCACCACTCCCACGCCCGTCCAGAAGTCCACCTCGGTGGGGTGGTTCCAGGCGGCGCCCGCTGGCCGGTAACCCAGGGCGAAGGGTGCAACCATGAGCCAGCCGCCGGCGAGTGCCGCAGCGAGGCTGCCCACGAGGACGACTATGCGTTTGGACATTTGACCTGTTGCTCCTTCTGTGTCGAGCGTCCACCATTCGGCGGCAAGGTGAGCTACTATAGCAGGGTCCGAACACGGTGCAAGGAGTTTATGTGTATCAAGAGGCTGATATCCTGGAGGATAATGGGCACCCCGGCATCAACCTGCCGGCAGGCTTCCCCTGCCCGGTGGGCTTCCTGCTGGCCAAGACTCACGCGGGCCTGCGGGCCGCGGTGGATGCCGAGCTGGTCGCGCACGGCTTGACCATCGTCCAGTTCAGCCTGCTCAGCATGCTCGCCGCCAACCCCGGCAAGTCCTCCGCGGAGCTGTCCCGGGTGTTCTGCGTCAGCCCGCAGGCGATGGCGCCCCTGGTCGCCCGGCTGGAAACCGAGGGCTACCTGCGCCGGAGCCCCCATCCCGTCCATCGGCGGGTGATCGAGTGCTGGATCACCCCGGCCGGTGAGTCCGTCTTGGACGCGACGCGGCCGGTCATCGCCAGGCTGGAGGCCGAGACGCTGGGCGCCGAGCTGAGCCCCGAGGAGGTCAAGACGCTGGAGGCCCTCCTGTACCGGCTGCTGGTCCAGATTCGGGCGCGAAACGGCGGGCGACCCGCGGTACCGGAAGAGTTCCCGTGCGTCGGAGAGTCCCCCGAGTAGTGCCTGGCCGCTGGGCGTAGCGGACCGGCTGGGCGTAGCGGACCGGCTGGGTCAGCTCGGCTGGAGAGCGGCGTCCACCTCCAGGCCGACGTCGTCGGCGAGCTTGAGTGCCCCCATCATCGCCGAGAACGGCTTGATCCCGAAGTTCGACTGGGTGATGGTGGCCTTGGCCTTTGCCCGGCCGCTGTCGTCGATGGTCACGTTCACGCTGGCTGGGCCGGACTTCCCCACGACGGTGAGGGTGCCGTCCACCTTCGCCGAGTCTGTGCCGTTAGCGCTGACCGAGCTGGACTCGAAGGTCATGGTCGAGTTGGTCCTGGTCTTGAGCACGTCGTCCATACTGGCCTTGATCTTGGCCTTGTCCCCGTCGGAGAGTGCCTTGGCCCCGCCCTTGCCCGAGGCGACAAACAGCGAGCTGGTGTCGATGGAGATGCTCACGCTCGAGTTGGAAGGATCGTCGGTGTCGACGACCACGGTCCCGCTCCAGCTCTTCGCCTCGATGGTGAGGTCGTGACCCATGGCAGCCGCTGCTCCCTTGCGGGTGGTCAGCATCACCAGGCGCCCGTCCTCCGGACCGATCTTGTACTTACCGCTTGTGATAGCCATGCCCCCACTCTACCCGATCCGGCCGGAACCTATACTGGTGCGAGGGGCCTGTCCGGGTCCCCGGAGAGGTTGCCCATGACCAGCCTGGCACCCAAGGCCCCGGAAGCCACCGCGGTCCAGACGTACCGGAGGCTCGCCGAGCGAGCCGGCATGGCCCGCGACCTCCTTGGACGCCCGGTGACCCTGGCCGAGAAGATCCTGTTCAACCATCTCGGAGTTCCGCCGACGGAGGTGCCCGAGCGCGGCCACACCTACGTGAGCCTGTTCCCTGACCGGGTGGCCATGCAGGACGCAACCGCCCAGATGGCCCTCCTGCAGTTCATGACCGCCGGGCTGGACGCCGTCGCGGTGCCCACCACGGTGCACTGCGACCACCTCATCGCCGCCCAGCGCGGGGCGACCGCGGATCTGTGCGCGGCTGAGGAGGCCAACGCAGAGGTATATAAATTCTTAAGAAGTGCGTCGGCGCGCTACGGGATCGGGTTCTGGGAGCCTGGCTCGGGGATCATCCACCAGGTGGTGCTGGAGCAGTACGCCTTCCCGGGGGGCATGCTGATCGGGACCGACAGCCACACTCCCAACGCCGGGGGCCTGGGGATGGTAGCGGTGGGCGTCGGCGGGGCCGAGGCGGTGGACGTGCTGGTCGGCGGGTCCTTCGGGCTGCGCTGGCCCCGCCTGATCGGGGTCCGCCTGACCGGGGCGGCCTCCGGCTGGACCGCCCCCAAGGACGTGATCCTCAAGGTCGCCGAGCTGCTCACCGTGGCGGGCGGCACCGGGGCGATCATCGAGTACTTCGGGCCGGGTGCGGGGACCATCAGCGCGACCGGCAAGGCGACCATCTGCAACATGGGCGCCGAGATCGGGGCCACCTGCTCGGTCTTCGGCTACGACGCGAACACCGAGTCATACCTGCGGGCCACCGGCCGGGCCGCCATTGCGGAGCTGGCGGCGCCGGTGGCGGGGGATCTCGTCGCCGACCCCGGCGTCGAGTCGGGAGCGGAGGACTGCTTCGACCGGGTGATCGAGATCGACCTGTCTACCCTGGAGCCGCACATCGTGGGCCCCCACACCCCCGACCTGGCCCGGGCGGTCTCCGCCATCGGTGCCGAGGCGCTCGCCGCCGGATGGCCGACCAAGCTGTCGTCCTGCCTGGTCGGCTCGTGCACGAACTCCTCCTACGAGGACATCGCCCGCGCCGCCCACGTCGCGCGCCAGGCCAGTGCCCGGGGACTGCGAGCGCGGGTGCCCCTGCTGGTCACCCCGGGCTCCGAGCAGGTCCGGGCCACCATCGAACGGGACGGGTTGCTCGGTGACCTGGAGGCCATCGGGGCCACGGTGCTGGCCAACGCCTGCGGGCCGTGCATCGGCCAGTGGAAGCGCACCGACATCTCGGCAGGACAGACCAACTCCATCCTGACCAGCTACAACCGCAACTTCCCCAAGCGCAACGACGGCAACCCGCAGACCCTCGCCTTCATTGGATCTCCCGAGACGGTGGTGGCTTACTCGCTGGCCGGGACGCTGGAGTTCAACCCGATGGTGGACCCGCTCGGCGGTGAGCCCCTCGTTCCGCCGGAGGGCGACGCCCTGCCCCAGGGGGGCTTCTGCTCCGGTGTGGCCGGGTTCGTGGCCCCCCCGACCGACGGGTCTGCGGTCCGGGTGGAGGTGCGCCCCGACAGCGAGCGCCTGCAGCTGCTGAGCCCGTTTCCCGCCCCGGACGGCGCAGACCTGGTGGGGATGCCGGTGCTGGTGAAGGCGCGGGGCAAGTGCACCACCGACCATATTTCAGCGGCCGGGCCGTGGCTGGCCTACCGGGGCCACCTGGACAACATCAGCGGGAACCTGTTCGCTGGGGTGGTGAACGCCTTCACCGGCGAGGTCGGCCGGGGACTCTGCCCGGTGCATGGTGTGGTGGAGGCCTACCCGACCGCCGCCCGCCACTGCAAGGCGGCTGGCCGGTCCTGGGTGGCGGTGGGGGACAGCAACTACGGCGAGGGCAGCTCGCGTGAGCATGCGGCCATGGAGCCACGCCATCTGGGCTGCGCGGCGGTGCTCGCCCGCTCCTTCGCCCGGATCGCCGAGACCAACCTCAAAAAACAAGGCGTCCTTGCCCTCACCTTTGCTGACCCCGCCACCTGGGAAGAGGTGGGCGAGGCCGACCTGGTCAGCGTGCTGGGCCTGGCTTCCCTCGCCCCGGACCGCCCGGTCGCCTGCCGGTTGGAGAGGCCGGGCGGTGGCGAAACCCTGGACTTCGCCTGTACCCACACCATGTCCGCCGAGCACATCGAGTGGTGGCGAGCCGGCAGCGCCCTGAACCTGATCCGCGCCCAGCGGTCCATCTGAGCCGACCGGCCGAGGCCCCGAGTCAGGTCTTGTGCAGGATGAGGGTCTTGGAGCCGGGTCCCAGGTTGTAGCCGCCGACGGCATAGCAGGCGGAATTGTTGGCACAGGCCACGCCCTCCAGGGAGGGGAAGGAATCCGGCTGCGCGGATGACGGAGTGGACCAGCCATGCGGGCCGAGCGCCAGCACGAATGTGCCCTCGCCTGCGGCCGCCGTGCCGCCGGTGCCGACTGCAGTGCAGCTGGACGTGCCGGGGCAGGCGATGGCCCCCATCATGACGCCCACCCCCGCCTTGGTCGATCGGTAGGATACCGACCAGGCGTAGCCGTTGTAGCGCTCGACGAAGGGTTCACCGGAGTCTATGGCCGGCCCCGAGCGGTCCTTGACTATGTAGCCGTCAGCGAAGCAGGTGGAGGCGGTCGGGCAGGAGACACCCGTCAGGGACGTGTTGTTGCCACCCAGCGAGGGGCCGGACATCACGCTCCAATGCCTGCCGTTCCACCGCTCCATGAGGGGGGCGCCCCGGTTGTCGCTCTCGAAGCGATAGCCGACGGCGACGCAGTCGGAGTTGCTCGCACAGGAGACCGCATCGAGACCTCCGGTGAGCTTGGGCGTGCTGACCTGGGACCAGCGGCCGTTCTGGTAGTGCTCCGCGTATGGGGATGTGGCATCGGGCGCGCCGCTCTTGCCTGCGGCCCAGCAAGCAGCGGTGCGCGGGCAGCTGACACCGCTGAGGATGGCGCCACTGGGGTACTTGCCCGGGCCAGTCGATGTCCACGAGCCGCCGGTGTCAACCAGGCCGCCGGGGGCACTGTTGTCAGCGTCGGCGCTGCCCACCGCCAGGCAGAAGCTCTCGTCGGCGCACGACACGCCATCGAGCTCAGAGAGGGTCCACCGGTTCAGGCTGGCTGTCCAGACGAACTTGGCGTGCTGAAGTCATTCCAGACGACTTCAGCACGCCAAGTTAGCTGGCTCGGCCATCGGACAGCATTCATCTTGGTGGCGAATCCCTTCTTAGAGTCTGCGACAAGCCCTGGTTCGTCAAGGCTGCTCTCGGTGTCTCCAAGTGCTGGCCATCGCCGGGTTGCTGGCCAAAGAAGCGGTGGGACACGCCGTCGACGTGCGGGAGGGGTAGGGAGTGGGGACCGTGTTTCATCACATGACCAGAGGCGGCGAAACCGACAGATGCTCCCGACCAAAGTCGGTGACGTCGAGCGGCCCGAGCGGCCCGAGTTGCGGGCGAGGACCGTGCCGTGGGGGTAGGTCCCTACCACCGCCCCGTCGTTTCGGCCAGTCCCCGGAGACTCCTTAGTTAGCGGGTATTTTCCCTCGATCGCATCAGCGTCTCCGCTGGCGAAGCCGGCCCGGTCGTGCCGGGCGGGGCCGGCTCGGCGCGGCAAGGCGCTCGGCGCGCAGGGCGAGCATCTCGGTGTCGTCGAGCGCGCCGAGCGGCCCGACCACCCACTCCAGCAGGTGGTCGGCCAGGGCCGGGTTGCGGGCGAGGACCGGGCCGTGGAGGTAGGTGCCCACCACCCGGCCCACCACGGCCCCGTCGATCCGGCTGTCCGCCCCGTTGCCGACGCCGGTCAGCACCGCGCCGAGCCCGGTCACGTCGGAGTCCAGCTCGGTCACCCCCCCGTGGTTCTCGTAACCGCTGAGAAGGCCCACCGAAGCCAGGCTCGTGCCGGGCGGCGGGGCCACCACCAGCTCTCCCACCGCTCGCGGCCCCGTCCCCCTGATGCTGCGCGCCCCGATCAGGCCCAGTCCCGGCCTGACGCCGCCGGTCGAGGTGGCGAAGCTCTCGCCGACGATCTGGAACCCGGCGCAGACCGCCAGCACCACCGCCCCGTCGGCCACGGCCCGCCCCAGGCAGCCCTGCTCGGCCAGAGCGGCAACCGAGGTGGACTGCGGGCCGTCCTCGCCGCCCCCCAGGCAGTAGATCTCGGCTCCGGCCGGGACCGCTTTTGAAGAATATGCTCGGTGCACCGACGCCTCGTGTCCACGCCAGCGAAGCCGCCTTGCCAGCACGACCGCGTTGCCCCCGTCGCCGTACGTGCCCAGCAGGTCGGGGTGCACGTCCACGATGGTCACGGCCGAGTCCCCCGGCATCAGCGGCGCACCTCCAGGCGGCTGCGCCGATCAAGGTCGCGGCGGATGTCCTGGAAGGCGGTGTAGTTCGCCATCACCTCCAGCACCGGCAGGGCGCCGGGGGCGGCGGCACCGGCCGCCAGGGCGGCGAGCAGCCGCGGCTCGGTGACGTGGTCCACCTCGGCGTACCGGAGGCGCACCGCCAGGTCGCGGCAGCGATCACCGGTGGCCACCGCAAAACGGCCGGCGAGGCGCTCGAAGGGCACGTCCCACAGCCACGAGGGGTCCCGACCATCGGCAATGCGGGCGTTGATCGCCAGCACCACCGGCGCAGGCGAGGGGCTCAGGGTTTCCATGAGGTCCAACAACTCCAGCCAACCGGCGGGATTCTTTGCCAGAAGCAACCGTGCCTGCCCGCTGCAGGTTGACTGCCCGCTGCCGGTTGACTGTCTCCCGCCCGCCGGCGGCTCCGGTGGCAAGGGAAGCACCTGGAATCGCCCCCCCACATCGTGCACCTCGGACATCGCCGCCAGTCCCACTTCCAAGGGGACGCCCATGGCCTCGGCGGCCACCCCGGCCATGGCGGCGTTAGCGCGGTTGAACCGCCCCGGCAGGCAAAGGCTGAGCGGGAAGCACCGACTGTCGGCGAGGACCACCGAGTCGCCCTCCAACCAGGCGACCGGCTTGGGACGGGAGAGACCGCAGGAGGGACAGGACCAGTGCTCCCCCGCGAAGTCGACGCGGGCGTCGCAGCCGGGGCATCCCGCGGAGTCCAGCCGCCAGCTGGCTCCTGCCGCCACCCAGGTGACCCGGCCCGAACCTGCACCCATCGCCGCCCAGGCCACCAAAGGGTCGTCGGCGTTGGCGACGATGTGCGTCCCCTGCAGTCCGGCGACCAGCTCTCGCCACGCTGTGCCCAGCCGGCGCACCTCGCTCACCCGGTCCAGCTGGTCCCGGCTCAGGTTCAACAGTACCACCACGGCCGGACGGACAGAGTCTGCAACGTGTCCCAGCCATGCCTCGTCCACCTCCAACGCCCCTCCCACCCCGGGCGGCGAAGCGGAGAATGCGGCCACGAGGCCGGCTGGCAGGTTGGAGCCGCCCCGGTTGGTCACGGTGTCGCCCGCGCTGGCGAGGGCGGTGCTGAGCAATCGGGTGGTGGTGGTCTTGCCGTTGGTCCCGCTCACCAGGGCCAGGCGTCGCCCAGCCGCGAGGCGCCGGAGCGCTCCGGGGTCGACGGCCAACGTGACTCGGCCCCCGATCACGCTCCCCGAGCCCAGCCCGAGCCGTCGCGAGGCGTGAGCGAACCCAAGGCCCAGGTTCGCTGCTACCGCGGCCCTGACCCCTCGGGTCCGGTTCAATCGAGGGCGAAGGCTAGGCGGATCACGACCCAAACGGTAGCCCGAGCTGTCGGTCGGAGAACCCTGGTAAAGCAGCTCGACACTGCATACGACCGAGGCGAGGGGGTTCGGCTCGTCTTGGCGACTCTCAGCCATGTCGCCGGATCGGGGAGGCCCCGAGCGCGCAAAAGGGACCCGACCGGGGGAGTCAGGGCCCCTTTGCTCAGGGCCGCAGTCCTTCGGAGGGGGGTCCGGGACCGGGGCTGACTCCAGTATGCGCCATAGCCGGCTATCTGTCCAACAGTTATCAAAGATATTTGGTATCGTTATCAGCGATGGATCTGCATCAGCTGGAGGTGCTTGCAGCGGTGGCCGACGAGGGCAGCTTCTCCGCTGCCGCAGATGCCCTCGCCACGGTGCAGTCCAACGTTTCAGCGCATGTCGCCCGCCTGGAGCGAGAGCTCGGAGCGGTGCTGGTGGACCGGGGGGCACACTGCCTCACCGAGGAGGGCGAGGTGGTGGTGGCCAGGGCCAGGCGCATCTTCGCCGAGATCGCCGCGGTGCCCTCAGACCTGGCAGCGCTGCGAAACGAAGTAGTGGGCACGGTCCGCATCGGCCTCATCGGCACCACCGCCCGCTGGCTGTTGCCGCTGCTGATCGAGCTGGTCGCGACCCAGCACCCGAAGGTCCACCTCGAAGCGGTGGAGGGCACCTCCAACTCCTTGGAGCCCCAGCTCGCCGGTGGCCGGTTGGACCTGGCGGTCCTCAACCTGCCGGTGGGTGCCGCCGAGGTGGTCTGCACCCCCCTGTTCGAGGAGGACCTTGCCCTGGTGGTCTCCAACCACGACCCCCTCGCCCGCCAGGGCGAGCTGGAGCTGGCCGACCTGGCAGGCCTGATGCTGCTCCTCCCGTTGCCGGGTACCGCCCTGCGCCACGAGATCGACTCAGCGCTGGGCCCAGCGGGCATCATCCCCGCGCTGCGCGCCGAGGTGGACGGGGTCCGCCTCCTGGCGTCGCTCACCTTCGAGGGGTTGGGGCCCTCGATCCTTCCGGCCACTGCGATACCTTCTTTCATGAGTGGGCAGTGGAGCCTGGTCAAGGTCAACGGCCTGCCGCGCCGGAGGGTGGCACTGGCCCGGCGCAAGCGTGGGATGCAGTCCGCGGCCGCTCGGGCGGTCACCGCGCTCCTGTCCCAGATCATGGCCCGGCCAGAATCTCACCCCGCCGGGATCTACGTCGCTCCCGCGCTCAACCGTTCCTAAGGTCCGACAGAGAACAACTTGAACGGCCCGCTTCGTGTTTGGCCTGGTGGGTGCCGCGTCTTGCGGCCTTTACGGGAGCCACGCCAGCGTTCCAGCCCAGAGCCCGACTTGACAAGCCAGTCTGGCTCTGGTAGCCTGAAGAGATAGCGGAACTGGGAGGCTGGCAGCGACGCTTACTGTAAGCAAATGATCCTTCCATGACAAAGGAACAGTCAGCCGAACTCGGCATATCGGTACACCGAGAAAACGGAGATTTCAAAGTTCAGTGGACGGAGGTGTGTAACTGATTACGCGAGCATCTTGGTAAACAACCAGCTGTTACAAGAACTAATCTTGGAAGCGGAGGCACGATACTACGGTGTCCCTCTGCCACCATCAGGCCAGCTCCTTGGCCATCTCCATGATAACTGGTGGGATTCGCTGGTGAACCTTCCTCCCGCATTGTTGGTTTGCGAAGCTGTGGATGCGGAAACCCCGGCCATGAGGCTGTCATAGCAGATCCGGACATCAGCCAAGGTAAGGTGGCTTGGCGGCAGCTGCGCCACGCTTCAGCCGCTGCTGGTCCGACGTGTGATCGGTTTGGCGGTCATAGACCAGCAGATATAGTTTTTGACGAACGCCAATACCGCGGGGTGCTGGATCGTTGATAGGAGGCAACCAGGAACGTCGTGCATCGGCTGTAGGCTGATGGGTGTGACCACGACGTTCACCCGGCGGCTGCCGGGGAGCAGGGGGCGTGAGGTGGCAACGGTGATCGCACCGTTTCTGGGGGCCATCCTGGGTGACGACCTGCCCTTTGCCATCCGTTTCTGGGACGGCAGCGCCATCGCTCCATCGGGCGGCGGGGCGAGGGCGACTGTGGTGGTCCGCTCGCCGCTGGCATTGCGGCGGATCCTGTATGGCCCCGACGAGCTGGGCTTCGGTCGGGCCTACGTAGCGGGTGAGCTGGACTTCGAGGGGGATTTGCTCTGGCTGCTGGGCACCGCCGAGCTGCCTGCGCTCGCCGAGTCCTGGGGGCGCCCGGCCACCTGGATCGCCGGGGCGCGCATGGCCACCCAGCTGGGCATCCTGGGAAAGCCGCTGCCCCCGCCGCCCGAGGAGTTCGCCATCCCTGGCCCGCTGGAGACCAGGCTGCGTCAGGCCCAGGCCATCCTTACCCGACTCAGCGACACCCGAGCCGGCGGCACCCGAGCCGGCGGCACCCGAGCCAGCGGCACCCGAGCCAGCGGCGGAGCTGCCCGTACCGGGGACCCCCAGGTCCGGGACAAGGCCAGCATCGAGCACCACTACGACGTGGGGAACGACTTCTACGCCCTGGTGCTGGGCCCGACCATGGCGTATTCCTGCGCCCGCTTCGTGAGCCCCGCCGACTCCCTGGAACAGGCCCAGGAGGCCAAGCACGACCTGATCTGCGCCAAGCTCGGCCTGCAGCCGGGGATGCGCCTGCTCGACGTGGGCTGCGGGTGGGGTGGGATGGTGCGGCACGCCGCGGCCCACTATGGGGTTCATGCAGTGGGGATCACTCTTTCACCCGCCCAGCAGGCCTGGGGTGCTGCCGCTACCGCCGAGGCAGGGCTGGCTGATCGCGTGGAGATCCGGCTCCAGGACTTCCGTGAACTGGCCGGGGATGGCGGCCCCGGGGATGGCGGCACCGATCCTCGGGACGCTGGGGAGAGCTTCGACGCGGTTTGCAGCATCGGGATGTTCGAGCACGTGAGCAGCGAAGCAGTCCAGGAGTACTTTCGGGTCCTGCACACGCTGCTCCGCCCTGGTGGACGCCTGCTCAACCACGCCATCTCCCAGCCCCAGGGGACCAGCTACGGGCATCGCTCGTTCCTTCTCCGCTACGTGTTCCCCAACGGGGAGCTGCGCGACGTGGGGGCCACGGTGCAGGCAATGCAGCTGGCCGGGTTCGAGGCCCGGGACGTGGAGTCCCTGCGGGAGCACTACGCCCTCACCCTGCGGCGCTGGCTGGAGAACCTGGAGCGCCACTGGGAGGCGGCACAGGCGATGGTGGGGCCCGCCCGAGCCAGGATCTGGCGGCTGTACATGACCGCCTCGGTGAACAGCTTCGAGCGCGGCGACGTGGGGGTCCACCAGGTGCTTGGGGTCAAGCCGGTGGGCGGCCGGAGCCTGATGCCGCTGACCCGGGCGGCGTGGGCGTGAGGCGGGGAAGCGTCCGGCGGGGGAGCTGCCGACGGGGGTGGGCATCGGTGGATGGGCAAGCAGAGGCAAATTAATCGAAATGCGCGAACTCTCACGACGCGATTTCCTCTTGGGGGTCGGCGCGGCCGCCGCGCTGGGCATTGCCGGTGCGGGCGC
>JBOGGT010000086.1:0-24874 GCA_050744225.1 Acidimicrobiales bacterium
TCCGGGCCGTTCTCGGCCGGCAGGATAACGTTGGTCATGCCCATGCGGTGAGCGGCCAGCACCTTCTGCTTCACTCCTCCGATGGGGAGCACCCGGCCCTGCAGGCTGACCTCCCCGGTCATGGCCAGATCCGTCCGGACCGGGCGGCCGGTGAGCAGGCTGGCGAGTGCGGTGACCATGGTGATCCCCGCAGAGGGACCGTCCTTGGGCACTGCTCCCGCAGGGACGTGGAGGTGGAACTGGCCTCCCATCATCGAAGGCTCCACCCCCCAGTCGGCCGAGTGCGAGCGGACCCAGCTCAGCGCGATGCTCGCCGACTCCTTCATCACGTCGCCCAGCTGTCCGGTGAGGGTCAGGCCCCCACCCTGGCCGCTCGAGCCGGGGCCGGCGGGCACGACCGCTGCCTCGATGGCGAGCACGTCCCCCCCGGCACCAGTTACGGCCAGGCCGGTCGCAACTCCAGGGAGTCCGGCGCGGACCAGGTTGTCCCCCTTGAACCGCGGACGCCCCAGGTAGGTGTTGATGTCGGCGACATCCACCCGGATCGCCTCGACGCCCTCGGACACGCCGCCCTCGGACACGACGCCCTCGGACGCAGCACCTTCCTCGGACACGACGCCCTCGGACACGACGCCCTCGGACACGGCGCCCTCGGACACGGCGCCCTCGGACACGGCGCCCTCGGACAGTGCACCTGCGACGATGCTTGCGTCGACCACGGTGCCCTCGTTCTCGGCACCCTCGGCGAGGTGGCTCGCCACCTTGCGTAGGACCTTGGACAGGCCCCTCTCCAGGTTGCGGACCCCGGCCTCACGGGTGTAGTCCTCGATGACGGCCCGGATGGCGGCCTCGGTGACCTCGACCTCGCCCGGGCGCAGGCCGGCCGCCTCGCGCTGGCGGGGGAGAAGGTGCTGAGTCGCGATGACCACCTTTTCCTCCTCGGTGTAGCCATCGAGGTGGATCAGCTCCATGCGGTCCAGCAGCGGTCCGGGTATGGTGTCGACGACGTTGGCGGTGCCGATGAACAACACGTCCGACAGGTCCAGGTCGATCTCCAGGTAGTGGTCCCGGAAGGTGTGGTTCTGAGCCGGGTCCAGCACCTCCAACAGCGCTGAGGAGGGGTCCCCGCGCCAGTCGGCGCCGACCTTGTCCACCTCGTCCAGCATGATCACCGGGTTCATGGTCTTGGACTCGCGGATGGCCCGGACGATCCGACCGGGCATCGCCCCGACGTAGGTGCGCCGGTGGCCGCGGATCTCCGCCTCGTCTCGGATGCCGCCGAGCGAGACCCTGGAGAAGCTCCTGCCGAGGGCTCGCGCCACCGACTCGCCGAGAGAGGTCTTGCCCACTCCAGGAGGACCGACCAGGACCAGGATCGCGCCGGCGCCCTTGCCGGAGGCCGGCTCCAGGCCACGAGAGACCCGCAGCTGACGGACCGCGAGGTACTCGACGATGCGGTCCTTCACGTCCTTCAAGCCGTGGTGGTCCGCGTCGAGCACCGCCCGCGCCTTGGCGACGTCGGCCACGTCGGGGGAGCGGACACCCCATGGCAGTTCCAGTACCGTGTCCAGCCAGGTGCGGACCCAGCCCTGCTCGGGGCTGGAGTCGCTCATGCGCTCCAGGCGATCCACCTCGCGCTCCGCAAAGGCCCGCGCGGAGTCGGACAGGGCGGCCTCGGCTATGCGCCGGCGGTAACCGTCGATCTCGTCCTCGCTGCCTTCGGCCTGGCCCAGCTCCTTGCGGATGGCCGCCATCTGCTGGCGCAGCAGGAACTCACGCTGCGTGCGCTCCATCCCCTCGGAGACCTCAGTCTTTATGTGCTCGCGCAGGGTCAGCTCGCCCAGGGTCTCCCGCGCCCTGGTGAGGGCCAGACGCAGCCGGGGCTCTACCTCGATGGTCTCCAGCAGCTCCAGCCGCTGGTCGACGCTGAGGTCGGGCAGGTAAGCGACGGTGTCCGCGAGCGTGCCGGGGTCGGTCACGCTGCGCAGGGCCTGGGCGAGGGGGTGTGCCCCGCGGGTCTCCAGGATCGCCCCGATCACCGCACGGTACTCCCGGGCCAGGTCGGCCACATCGGGAGTATCCTGGGCGCCCTCCTCGAGCACCACCTCCTCGGCCTCGACCCAGCTGGCCCGGCTGGCCGGGCCGGTCAGGCCCCCGTGTGGCGCCATGACCCCGCGACCTATGAGCACCCTCGCAAGGGCGCGCACCCCGACCGTGTGCCCCCCGCCGGGGAGGGTGGCCAGCTGTTCCAGGACCGCCAGGGTCCCCACCCGGGCGTAGCGATGCCCGATCTTGGGCACCAGGATGACACGGGAATCCCGTGTCTTGGCGGCCTCGAACGCGTCATTGGCCTCGGCGTCCTCCAGGGACATGGTCAGGACCATCCCAGGGAAGACCACTCCGCCGGGGAGTGGGAGCAACGGGAGAGTGAGTGTATCAACCTTAGGCATATGGCACCTCGGAATCTTGAGCGGACACCACTCACAACCTATGATGGCGCTAGCTTGTTCCCGGCCGCCGATCAAACCCGATGCAACCTGAAGGGTGGTTGAGGAGTCAGAAGTACAAGGTTGGGGAAGAAAGAGTTGGCAAAGTGCGTTGACTCGTGAGACGATCTACTATGCACTGCGCCCAAGGCCCGGGTCATCCAGGCTCCGGGTCAGGTGCGAAACCATTGAAACAAGGAGGAGTGATCAGTACGGTGAGCGTGGTCAGGTCCACAGGTGACTCGGGAGCGGGCGACCGCAGCGGAGTCGGCGTCAACGTCGACACGGTGCGTTTGTTCCTTGACGACCTGGCTCAGCACCCGCTCCTGACCCCGGACGAGCAGGTGGCCCTGGCGAAGCTGGTCCAGGCTGGTGACGAGGAGGCCAAGCGAGCGATGATCGCCGCCAACCTCCGGTTGGTGGTGCACTGGGCGCGTCGCTACCAGGACCGAGGGGTCGATTTCCCGGACCTGATCCAGGAGGGGACGTTCGGCCTCATCCGGGCAGTGGAAAAGTTCGACTGGCGCCGGGGCTTCCGGTTCTCCACCTACGCGACGTGGTGGGTCCGCCAGGCGCTCCAGCGTGCGGTCCACAACCACGGCCAGACCATCCGGGTCCCGATGGAGGCGGCGGAGAGGGCGCGGCGCATCGACGTTGCCGCCCGTGAGCTGGCTGCCGAGCTGGGACGGCCTCCCACCGACGAGGAGCTGGTGGCGTCGGCGGGCGTGTCCTACGCGCAGCTCGACGACGCCCGCCAGGCCGCAAGGGTCGTCGCCAGCCTGGATCAGCCGGTCGGCCCCGACGCTGAGACGAGCCTGGGCGAGTTGGTCGAGGCGCCTGCGGTGAGCGTGGAGGACGAGGTCGGCGCTTCGCTGGCTCTGGAGCGCCTGCACAACGCAGTCGACTCCCTGGAGCCGATGGAGCGGGCGGTCATCCGCCTGCGCTTCGGCCTCGACAGCGGTGAGCCCGCCTCGTTGGAGGCCACCGCCAAGGCGCTGGGCATCGGGCCGCGGCGCGCCCGCCAGGTAGAGGCCACCGCCCTTGCCCGCCTCTCCGACGCCCCCGGCCTGGAGGCCCCTGCCGCCTAGCGGGCCCGGCTCGGGCAAAACCAGGCCCCTGGACCGGCCCTGCTCACCAGCCGGAGGGCTGTGTAGCGAGATCGTGAATCTCCCGTAGCATCAACTGGGTGACGCGCACAACGCCCACCAGCCCGGGGAGCTCGGCGTCTTTCGGGGCCAACGCCTGGCTAGTGGACGACATGTACGAGCAGTTCCTGGCCGACCCGGACTCGGTGAGCGAGGGCTGGCGGGAGTTCTTCGCCGACTACCGCACAGCCGCACCGAGCGGGGGCGGACGCGGAGCGGGAGTCACCCCCGGGCAACATTTTACCAAAGGCCCGCCCACCACCACCCTGCGGGGGGCACCCGCCCGCGTGGCGGCGAACATGGAGGCCAGCCTGGGGGTCCCCACAGCCACCAGCGTGCGGTCGGTGCCCGCCAAGCTGCTGGAGGTGAACCGTGCGATGCTCAACGATCACGTGGGGAGGGTGGCGGGGCGCAAGGTGAGCTACACCCACCTGATCGGCTGGGCGGTGGTTCAGGCAGTGGGGGCGGTGCCGGCGATGAACCGCTGCTTCGTCGCCGATGTCGATGGGTCCGGGAGCCCGGGGGTCGGGTCGCCGGAGCACGTGGGGCTCGGCCTGGCGGTGGACGTGCCCCGACCGGGTGGGGCGCGCACTTTGGTGGTGCCCTGCCTGCGCGAGGCGGACAAGTTGGACTTTCGGGGGTTCGTAGGCGCTTACGAGGAGTTGGTGCGCAAGGTCCGGACCAACCGGGTCAGTCCGGACGACTTCGTGGGGACCACCATGACCCTCACCAACCCCGGGACGCTTGGCACCTTGCACTCCGTGCCCCGGCTGATGCCCGGCCAGGGCCTGATCGTGGGGGTCGGTGCGATCGGCTACCCCGCCGAGTACGAGGCGGCGGACCGGGGCTGGCTGGCCGAGATGGGAATCAGCCCGTTGGTCACCCTTACCTCCACCTACGACCACCGCGTCATCCAGGGAGCGGAGTCGGGCCTTTTCCTGGGCCGGGTGCACGACCTGCTCTTGGGCGCGGACGGGTTCTACCACGAGATCTTCGGCACCATGGAGGTGCCTTACCAGCCGGTGCGCTGGCTGCCCGACGTCAACCCGGCTTCGGAGCACGAGCGCTCCCGGGCGCTCAAGCAGGTCCATGTCCAGACCCTGATCAACATGTACCGCGTCCGGGGGCACCTGATCGCCGACCTGGATCCGCTGGCTTCGATACCCCCGCGAATGCACCCCGAGCTGGACCCGGCCACCTACGGACTGACCCTGTGGGACCTCGACCGGCGCTTCCTGACCGACGGGCTGGCCGGCCGAGCCGAGGCCGAGCTCGGGGAGATCCTGAGCACTTTGCGCGACGCCTACTGCCGCACGGTGGGCATCGAGTACATGCACATCTCCGAGCCCGCCCAGAAGCGCTGGATCCAGGACCACGTCGAGGGCGTTTCCGAGGCGGTGTCGGCGCCCGAGAAGCGCCACATCCTGGGCCGGCTGAACGCGGCCGAGGCCTTCGAGCGGTTCCTGCAGACCAAGTACGTTGGCCAGACCCGATTCGGCCTGGAGGGCGCCGAGTCAGCGATCCCTTTGCTGGATGCGGTGCTGGATGCTGCGGCGGCTGACGGTGGCACCGAGGTGGTCGTAGGGATTGCGCATCGCGGACGGCTGAACGTGCTGGCCAACATCGTGGGCAAGTCCTACGGCGAGATCTTCAACGAGTTCGAGGGCCACATCGACCCCCAGAGCGTGCAGGGCTCGGGGGATGTCAAGTACCACCGGGGCGCGGTCGGTAAGTTCGTTGGCCGGTCCGGGGTGGGCATACCGGTGACCCTTGCCTCCAACCCCTCGCACCTGGAGGCGGTGGACCCGGTGGTGGAGGGGATGACCCGAGCCAAGCAGGACCTTTTGTCAGACGAGCAGCGGGCCTCGGTTCTGGCGGTGCTGGTGCACGGAGACGCAGCTTTTTCGGGCCAGGGGGTGGTGGCCGAGACCTTCAACATGTGCGGCCTGCGCGGGTACAGGACCGGCGGGACGGTCCACCTGGTGATCGACAACCAGCTCGGGTTCACCACCCTGCCCCAGGAGGGGCGGACCTCGGTCTACTCGACCGATGTGGCCAAGATGGTGCAGGCCCCCATCTTCCACGTCAACGGCGACGACCCCGAGGCCTGCGTCAGGGTGGCCCGGCTGGCTTACGGCTTCCACCAGGCCTTCCACCACGACGTGGTGATCGACATGGTCTGCTACCGGCGCTACGGCCACAACGAGGCGGACGAGCCCAGCTTCACCCAGCCCCAGATGTACGAGCGCATCCAGCGGCACCGCTCGGTTCGCAAGCTGTATACCGAACGCCTGGTCAGCCGCGGCGACATCACCCTCGTGGAGGCGGAGAGGGCGTTGGAGGATTTCTCTGCCCGGCTGGGCGAGGCGCTCGAGGCCACCCGGTCCTCGGCGCCACCCGATCCGACCAGCGTTGCGGCGCGTCCGGTGGCGGTGGCGGTGCCCGCTCCCTCGACCGGCGTGAGGAGTGACGTGCTTGAGGATCTGTCGGCTTCGCTGCACCGGGTGCCTGCGGGTTTCATGGTGCACCCCAAGCTTTCGGGCCTGCTTGCCGCCCGAGCCGAGATGTTCGCCGGGGGGGAGGTGGACTGGTCGCTGGCCGAGGCGCTGGCGCTGGGCTCGCTGCTGGGCGAGGGGGTCGATGTACGCCTAGCTGGCCAGGACACCCGTCGGGGCACGTTCAGTCATCGGCACGCGGCCTGGATGGACTACCGGACTGGAGCCGAGTACGTGCCGCTTGCCTCCCTCGGTGGGAGTGGCTCGGTCGGTGGGCCTGGCTCGGTCGGCGGGCCTGGCTCGGTCGGCGGGCCTGGGACGGTAGGGCCCGGTCGGTTCCGGATCTACGACTCGGCGCTGTCGGAGTATGCCGCCCTGGGCTTCGAGTACGGCTACTCGGTCGTCCGTCCCGACGCACTGGTGGCTTGGGAGGCGCAGTTCGGCGACTTCGCCAACGAGGCCCAGGTGGTGATCGACGAGTTCATTGCCGCCGCAGAGGACAAGTGGGACCAGGCTTGCGGACTGGTGCTCCTCCTCCCGCACGGCTACGAGGGCCAGGGACCCGACCACTCCTCGGCCCGCGTGGAGCGGTTCTTGACCCTCACTGCGGGGGACAACCTGAGGGTGGTCAATCCCACCACTGCAGCTCAGCTGTTTCACCTGTTGCGCGCCCAGGTGCGACGCCCGGGGACTCCGGTCCCGCTGGTTGTCTTCACCCCAAAGTCCCTGCTCCGGGCGCGGGTGGCGAGGTCGCGCGTGTCGGAGCTGGTCGATGGGTCCTTCTCCGAGGTGCTCGACGAGCCCGGCTGGATTGATCCCGCTTCGGTGCGCAAGGTGGTGCTGTGCAGCGGCAAGGTCGCCTTTGAAGCTATGGCCAGGCGTGACCAGCTCAGCTCTGCCGCCTCGACAGCGGTGGTCCGGGTGGAACAGATCCACCCGTGGCCAGCGGCGCAGTTGGGAGGCATCCTCAACCGGTACGGGTCGCTGAGCGAGGTGCTCTGGCTACAGGAGGAGCCGGTCAACATGGGGGCGTGGATGTTTGTCCAGCCGCATCTGCGCGAGCTGTTGGGCGAGGGGGCCTGCCTCCGCCACGTTGCTCGCGCACCCTCTGGCAGCCCGGCGACCGGCAGTACGGGGGTTCACCGGCTGGAGGCAGCGGATCTGATGCGCCGGGCCCTTCCAGACATGGGCCCTTAGGCGCGCCAGCCATCCGCCCTAGGCGCGCCAGCCATCCGCCCTAGGCGCGCCGGCTGCCCGCCCCTGGGCGTGCGAGGTGACCTCCCTGGGACCCTAGGCGGCTGCGCCTCCGACGAGGCCTGCTGGGCGGGTTCCTTCGCCAGGTGAGCCCCGGCCGCAGCGGGCGGCGGCCTGGGCTTGAATCGGGCTGGGGCCGATGAGCGCACGGGCTGCGGCGAGCATCGCTCGTGTCGTCGGGCGAACCACCTTGGCATCCGGTCGGGCGACCCCGTGCATGGCGAGTGCCCAGTCGGGGAGGATCTCCACCGCGGCCTGGGTGATCAGTGCGGAGACCACCTTGGTCAGCGAGTCTGGACCCCACGGGGAGGAAAGGAAGGCCATCACCTCGTGAGCCTGGTCGCTGGCCTGGAGCTCCGGTCGGACTGCCTCCAGGTACGTCACCACCTCTCCTGCGCTGGCCGGCAGGCTCGTGGCGCCGAGACCCTTTGCCACCACGACGTTCTCGGCAAAGTAGCGGTCGATGTCTCGGCCTCGGATCGGGTTGGAATGGTAGACGCAATGAGCGGTCATGAAGCTCGACACCTCGGCGACATGGATCCATCGCAGCAGCTCAGGATCACTGGCCGAGTAGGGCCTTCCGTCGGGCGCGGTCCCGGTTACCCGGAGGTGCACGGCTTTGACTATGTCGATCATCCGCAGGGCGACCGGAGTCGATGCGTAGGTTGTGGCTGCGACGAACGACGACGTGCGCGACAGCCGCCTGAGCGGGTCCTGGCGGTAGTCCGAGTGCTCCAAGACGCCTGCCAGGGCGAGCGGGTGCAGCGCCTGGAGCATCAGGGCGCTTACTCCGCCGACGAACATGGACAGGTCCGCATGCACCTTCCAGGTCACGCTGTCCGGTCCGAACAGGCCGCGGTCCCCGGGGGGATCACGGTACTGCTCCTCGGCGAATCGCTCCGAGCCGACTAGTTTGTTCAGTTGGCGGGCAGCTGCACCCTGGAATGGGCCGAGCAGGTCAAACGCCATTGTTGGTGCCTCCTTGCCCCCCGAGTTTACAGGTGACCCCGGAGGTGCAGTGAGGCGGGTGGATCTCGATGCGCCTGGCTGGACGCTGGTGGGATAGGATACGGTCGTCAGCCACGGAGCGTAAGGAGCCTCTCCCACAACCTCCCTCCGCCCAAACTAAAGAGAGATTGCGTGTCTTCTCGATACTTCCCCACTGGATCGGCTCAATGACGTCCGAATCGCCTGCCATCTACCGCTGCCGCCAGTGCGGCAGCCTGGTGCACCCCGCCGACCGTGGAGACGAGCACCCGGTCGGATGGTGCCAGCGTTGCGAACGCTACGTGGCCACTGACCGGGATGGCGGCTGAGCCACCGATCCGGATGGCGGCTGAGCCACCGACCCGGATGGCGGCTGAGGTCACCCACCGGCCCGATGCGGCTGCGCCGTTCATTGGGCTATGGCGTGCGTTTTTTGCAGTCCGTGACCCAATGAACGCAAATTGTGAGGGTTCGGAACGGGACCGGTTGGGTCGGTAGGGCGGGTGCTGTGGCATGATTCGGAACATGCCCCGATCAACCTGGACACCGTGCGCCGACGCTATACACCTGGCCCCGAGCCTGCTGGCTGCCGACTTCGCCCACCTTGCCGACGCCGTTGCCAGCCTGGAGGGCAGCGGGACCGAGCGTCTGCACGTTGACGTCATGGATGGTGTGTTCGTTCCCAACTTTACCTTCGGGACCGATACCGTGCGTTCCCTCAGGCGTCTCACCGACCTGCCACTGGAGCTGCATCTGATGATCGTGGAGCCCGAGCGCCACCTGAAGACCTTCGCTGACGCAGGGGCGGACGCGATCACGATCCACTACGAGGTATCCCCCCACCTCCACCGCAGCCTGGCCCAGATCCGCGCGCTTGACTGCCGGGCGGGAGCGGCCATCAACCCCAGCACGCCCGCGTCGTGCCTGGACGATGTGCTGGAAATGTGCGATCTGGCCCTGGTGATGACGATCAACCCCGGCTACGGGGGTCAAAAGCTCATCGGGCGCACCCTGTCGAAGGTGGCCCATGTCCGCTCTGAGATTGAGCGCCAGGGTCTTTCCACCGAGGTGGAGGTGGATGGAGGGGTCGACGCCAGCAACGCCCGAGCGTGTGTGGACGCCGGAGCCAACGTGTTGGTGGCGGGGACGGCGGTGTTCGGGCACCCCGGTGGCCCGGCCGCGGGCGGGCAAGCTGTGCTGGCCGCCGCCAAGGCCTGAGCCCGCCGCCAAGGCCTGAGCCCGTCGCCAAGGCCTGAGCCGGCGCGGTGCTGGATCTGGGGTTCGGGCCGGGGCGAGATTGCAGCTGGCGGCAGAACGAGGGCAAAGCGACAGCGCATTGGTCGCAGGGTTTTGTGGCCTGGGAACCGCAACGCGACCGTGGGAGACTGGTCCGTGGTCCCGGTCCTGGTGTTCGCGGCCACCCTGGCCCTGGCGGTGCTTGTCTCGCAGCTCGCCCACCGAAGTGTGCTGTCCACCGCGGTGCTCTTCCTCGTGGTGGGCTTTGTCGTCGGGCCCGGTGTTGCTCGCGTCGTAACCATCACGCCAGACCAGCCAGTGGTGCGTGAGCTGGCCGTCCTGGCGCTGTTCAGCGTTCTGTTCACCGACGGGATGGCGGCCGGAGTGGGTGAGCTCCGCCGCGCCTGGCAGCTCCCGGGCCGGGCATTGCTGCTCGGCCTCCCCCTGACGCTCGGCGTGATAGCGCTCCTAGCGAGGTACCTCGGCGGGCTCGACTGGGTCGACGCATTCCTCATTGGGGCGATTCTCAGTCCGACCGATCCGGTGTTTGCCGCGGCGATCGTGGGCCGGGCTGAGGTGCCGGGTCGTCTCCGGCAGCTACTCAACGTCGAGAGCGGGCTCAATGATGGCCTGGCTCTGCCGATCGTGCTGGTGCTCCTCGCAACGTCCTCGACCGGTCCGCTCGATCCTCTGAGACTGGGCGGCGACCTTGCACTCGGGATCGTGCTTGGCTTCGTCATACCGTGGGCCTTCATCCGATTGGAGCGCGGCCGCCTGTTTTCCGCAAGTGCCCAGTACGAGCCGCTGGGCCTCTTCGCCGTGGGCCTGGGCATGTTCGCTCTGTGCGAGGTGACCGGCGCGAACGCCTTCCTTGCGGCGTTCGAGGGGGGAAGACCGGCGCCTCGGTCAGCCCACAGGCACGGGACGCGTTTCACCGCTTCGGCGAGCTCGTGGCCGAACTGTTGAAGCTGGCGGCACTAATGCTTTCGGTGCGCTTGTGACCCCCGCCCTTCTCGGATCGGTGGGTGTGGGCGGGTGGCTGCTCGCAGTCGCCGCAATCGTCGTCGCGCGCCCCATCGGCCTGGGCATCTCGGTGCTCCGCAGCAGACTCGGTTGGCGCGAGCGAGCAGCCGCAGCATGGTTTGGCCCGAAGGGCTTCGCCTCGGTCGTCTACGGGCTGATCGTCCTGGGATCAACCGACAAGCGCGCAGCGGACGTCTTCGTGCTCACCGTCGTCACCGTGGCGATATCCATCGTCGCTCACTCCTCGAGCGACGTGATCGTTGCCCGGTGGCTCGAGGGTCACAACCCGCTCCCACATGACAGCTGACCCGAGTCTCGAGCGACCAGGAGCGGATCAGCCACCGTCCAGTGCCTCAGCGCCGCCGTCACTGCTCGACCGGTGTCGCTGCTCGCCGCGGTTTCACTGCCCGGTGAGGGTTGCGATGTCCTGCTCGGTCAGCTCGAGGGATGCCGCCACCAGGATTGGGTCAACCTGGCTGGGGCGGCGGAAGCCGACGATTGCCGCGTCCACCGCTCGATGGCGCAGCGTCCAGGCGACCGCGACGGCTCCCGGGCTCACCCCGTGGGTTTGGGCGACGCGGCGGAGGCGCTCGACGAGCTCGAGGTTTCGGGTGAGCGCCGGCTCGGTGAATTGCGCACCCCGCCTGCGCCAGTCGTCGGCCGGCAGGCCGGCAATCCGGGCTCGGGTCATCGCCCCGGTGAGCAGGCCCGAGCTCATCGGCGAATAGACGATCACCCCGATTTCTTGCGCCTCGCAGTATTCCAGCAGCTCGTCCTCGGCCCGGCGGTCGGCCAGGGAATAGGGCGGCTGGAGGGTCTCTACCGGGGCGATCTGGCTTATCCTGCGTAGCTGCGGGGCGCTGAAGTTGGACACGCCGATATGGCGGACCAGGCCTTGGGCCTTGAGCTCGGCGAAGGCGGTCCAGCCCTCCTCTATGTCGGGCTCGGGGTTGGGCCAGTGGATCTGGTATAGGTCAATGGCGTCGACTCTCAGGCGGCCCAGGCTCGCCTCGGCCTCCCGCAGGATCGAGTCCCGTTTCAGGCTGTGCGCAAAGCTGCCCCCGCCGCCGTCCAGGATCGAAGCCTTGGTAAATACATACGGCCGGTTGCTTCGCCCCGCTATGGCTTGTCCGACAATCTCCTCCGAGTGCCCGAGCCCGTAAGCGGCCGCGGTGTCGATCCAGTTGACCCCTCCATCGAGGGCGCGCTCGATGGCCGCGGCGGACTCGGCGTCGTCGGTCGAGCCCCAGGAGAAGTCGTAGCCCGCACCTCCAATCGCCCACGCCCCGAACCCGACGCGGGTGATGTCGAGGTCGGTCCTGCCGAGCAGCTTGGTGGGTAGCGCCACGCTCACTCCCTCGTCAGGCCGGCGTTGGATTCGCTCACGATTCGATGGTAGGGGACCTGACCGCCGAAAAAACGGTGACTCCTCCTGGAGTGCCCCTAGGATCCCTGACAAGCCAGTGTCTCCGGTTTTGAGAGGAATGAATAAGGAATGTTGACCGGCGATCCAACTGACGGCGGTCCCAGTGACGCCTGCGGAGTGGTCGGCGGAGTCGGCGATGACGGTTCAACCGAGCGCGGGAACCCCACCTCGGAGTGCTGCGGGGCCGCGGACGTCGACTGGTTCGGTGCGGGCCTCTACCGTGACGCTGATCGGGCGGTCCTTCCCGAGGCGTCGGTGCTGGCCAGCCTGGGTTGCGGGAATCCCACCGCGGTCGCCGATCTGCATCCAGGGGAGACTGTCTTGGACCTGGGGTCGGGGGCGGCATCGACGTGGTGCTCAGCGCCAAGCGGGTTGGGCCCATCGGGAAGGTGTACGGCTTGGACATGACCGACGAGATGCTGGAGTTGGCTCGGGCAACGCAGCCGAGGCGGGCGCCACCAAGGTCGAGTTCTTGAAGGGCCTGCTTGAAGCGATCCCGCTGCCCGAGCTCGCCGTCGACGTGGTAATCTCCAACTGCGTGATCAACCTGTCGACAGACAAGCGGGCGGTCATGGCGGAGATGTTCCGGGTCCTTCGCCCAGGCGGACGGCTCGGGATCAGCGACGTGGTGGCCGAGGACGGGCTGAGTCCGACGGAGCGAGGAGAACGGGGTAGCTACGTCGGCTGCATCGCCGGGGCCCTTTCAGTGCTCGAGTACGAGCAGGGTCTGGCCGAGGCCGGCTTTGCCGAGGTCACGGTCACCTTCACCCACCAGGTGGCCGACGGCATGCACGGCGCCATAGTGAAAGCGATCAAGCCGTAGGGTCCGCCCACCGGTAACGACTTTTTTAATAATGGGGGAACCGCGCAGCCTCTTCGGGGGTCCCCACCAGGATGAGAGCGAGACTGGTGGCCTTGGCAGTGATCTTCACCGTTGGACTCGCCGGGTGCACCAACGCGACCCGGCACCCGGCGACTCATCCGCGCCCGGTGGTGACCACTGGATCACTTTCTGGGGACGGGGAGGTGGTGGTGATCTCCCGCGGCCAGCTCGTCCTGATCGGGGCCAGCGGGGCGCACGAACGGATCGGCGGCCCTGGGCAGGCCCGACAGCCCGAGTGGTCGGCGGACGGGGACTGGGTGGCCTACCTGCGGGCTCCGCCGCCACCGGCCAGCGAACCTTACGCCATGCAAACGGCCAGGTTGTGGGTGGTTCGCTCCGATGGCACCGATGCACACGCTCTCAGCGCCGCGGGGCGCAGGGTCGAAGACTTTGTCTGGGACCCGGCCGCCAGAAGCGCCAGGCTGGCATACACCGTCGCAGGCGCGGATGCGAACGGCGGCACCTCGCTTCCTGAGGGGCTCCTCGTGCAAGGGCCCACCTCATCTGCCGCCGAACGACTCCTGGGCTCTGCAAACGTGCTCAGCTTTGCCTGGTCCCCGTCTGGAAGGCAGCTCGCAGCGGACGCCATCGTCGGGTCGACGCCGCATAGCTCCCTCGAGGTGGTGCCCTTAGACTCGGTTGCGGCTCAGACCGTGTTCAGGAGCCCGGGCAACGACATGCACGTCGCCAGCTGGTGGCCGGACGGCAAGGGGATCGTGTTCTGGCTGGACTACGACGGGTCGAGCTCGATCGCTGCGGACGGGCTGCCCCTCATGAGCCTGAATCTGGCCACCGGCAGGGCCACCCGGCTGGCGACCACCCTGGTGCACGCCAAGTGGCTGGCCTGGTCTCCCGACGGGAAGACCCTGGCGCTGGTCGCCGGCGGTGACCGCTCCCTCTGGGACGACGCCAAGCACGTCGAGCTTTGCACCATCGCGAGCGCAAAGTGCGCCTCCATTGGCCAGCGGGGTGGCCAGATGACCCTGGAGCCGGCCTGGGAGCCAGACGGTCGCCTGGTCGTGGTCAGGGCGCCAGGGACCGCCGCAAACACCCTCGGCCCTCCGCCTGGCGTACCTCACCCCAACTTGGACGTCCCATACGGTGCCCAGGCGGTGAGCGCCTGGTACGGAGCGCAACGCCTGTGGGCCACCAGCGCTACCGGCAGCGACGCACAGCTGGTCTCGGCTGCGGGCCCAGGTGCCCACACCCCGACCGCCACCTCCCACGGACTGATCTACGTACGCCAGGACGGGCTCTGGTACCTGCCCCACGGGGCTCGCATCCCAGTCCAGATCGCTGCTGGCCTGGGAGCTCCCGGCGCCGAGGGGATGAGCTACTACGGCTATGTCGCCTGGTCCAGCGATTACGCCTGGCACTCATTGCCGGGGTGAGTGCCCCTGACCTGCCGTGACCAGCGCGTTCGGCATCGGCCTGGGACGGAGCGGCCATACCTGTTACCCGTATACTCGGTGATTGAGTGTTCGCACCCGAGTGTCAGACGTTTGAGCTGCGCAGGTCACGCCAACATCCGATCTGCCCAGGTCACGCCAACATCCGACTATCTTGGACTGAGAGACAGAGGTAGCTGTGTCAGATTCCGAGTCCGTAAGCCGGAGCACTCTTCAGGTCTTGTCGACGGGACCCAGTCTGAAGGAGTCGCTCGAGGCGGACGTGCGGCGCGGCTTCGCAATGACACCAAAGACCCTTCCGCCCAAGTACTTCTACGACGTCGAAGGGTCCGGCATCTTCGAAAAGATCACCGAACTCCCTGAGTACTACGTCACCCGGGCAGAGTCCGCCGCCCTTGGCGGTTTGTTGCCGGATCTGATGGACACCGGTCGCTGGCGCCGCGTTGTCGAGCTTGGTTCTGGTTCGTCAACCAAGACAAAGGCCGTGCTAGAAGCGCTTCACACGGCTCAGGCGCTGGAGATCACTTATTCGCCGATTGACATCAGCAAGAGCGCGCTGAGCGACGCCGCCGTCCGTCTCACGGACTGGGCGCCCTGGCTTCGAGTCGAGGGCTTCATTGGCGACTTCCTAACCGCCGATCTCGATATTGCCGTCGCCGACGCAGACGTAGCCACCCTCATCCTATTCCTTGGGTCAACCCTTGGAAACCTGTTCCCGAGTGAGCGTCAGAACCTCCTTCGTCGCCTGGCGGTCGCGTTGAAGCCGGACGATGCGTTCCTCGTCGGGCTTGACCTCGTCAAGAGCGGCGACATCATCGAACCGGCCTACAACGATGCGGCGGGTATAACAGAGGAGTTCAACAAGAACGTTATCCGGGTCCTACAGCGCGAACTCGGAGCTACGTGCTCGGTGGAGCAGTTTGACCACTACGCCCCCTACGTCGAGGAGACCCGCCGTGTTGAGATGCGCCTCTACGCCCGGACGGCGTTGGCGATCAGTTTCCCCCTGTCGTCAGTCCCGCCCTACTCGCTGTTGGCGGGTGAGTACCTGCTCACCGAGATCTCGCAGAAGTTCGAACGGCACGGCTTCGAGCAGGAACTCGAGGCTTCCGGTTTGCACCTGAAGGGCTGGTGGACCGACCCCGGTGAGCAAGTAGCGCTAGCCTTGGTGTGTGCCACGTGAGCTGCGCCTGTGGCGTGCGAGCTTGACTGGCGCGAGTAGGCTGGTTGGGTTGCTTGCCAGAGGCGCAGCCCGCCCGGTTATGGTGGGGGCCGACCGTTCGCTGGTGTGCTTGCTGCCGTAGCTCAGCCTGGTAGAGCGTCTGACTGTGGATCAGAAGGTCACGGGTTCGAACCCCGTCGGCAGTACGGAAAGAGGTATGCGAAAAGATGATGGCTAAGCGAGACCGCCCCGCTGCCCGAGTGCCCTCCGGGTTCAAGGATGCACTCGCGCGCGACGTTCTCGAGCGACAAGCCATGATCGAGCAGATCGTGAAGGTCTACCGCCTCTACGGCTTCGAGCCGCTTGAGACGCCGGGCATCGAGTACCTTGACGCACTCGGGAAGTTCCTGCCGGACAAGGATGCGCCGGACGAGGGTGTCTTCGCCCTTCGGGATGACGACGGTCAGTGGCTGGCGCTGCGCTACGACCTGACGGCGCCTCTTGCCCGTGTCGTCGCTCAGTACGGAACGAGCCTACCGACCCCCTACCGGCGGTTCCAGTATGGTCCGGTGTGGCGGCGGGAGAAGCCCGGGCCTACGACCTTCCGCCAGTTCTACCAGTGTGACTTCGACACGGTTGGGACAGCGTCCATGGCGGTGGATGCAGAGGTTTGCGCCATCCTCTCGCAGTCGCTCGAGTCCCTTGGGGTTGCTCGCGGCGACTACGTCATCAGAGTCAACAATCGCAAGGTACTCACCGCATTGCTGACGCAGAGTGGAGTCGCGGACCCGGACAAGCAGCTCGCCGTCTTGCGAGCCGTCGACAAGCTGGAACGCCTTGGCCCAGAAGGTGTCACACACCTTCTGGGCAAGGGAAGGCACGACCCGTCGGGCGATTTCACACCCGGGGCCGACCTCTCCTCGGAGCAGATCGATGTCGTGCTCGATTACATGCAGATAGGGCTCGCATCGCGCGAGGATGTGTTGGACCGGCTTGCGAGGTTTGTCGGCATCAGCGAGGACGGCAAGGTGGGTTTGTCTGAGTTGCAACAGATCCATGACTTGCTTGTGTCCATGAGCATCGGCTCGGATCAAGTGGTATTTGATACGTCGGTCGTTCGCGGGCTCGCCTACTACACGGGGCCGGTGTTTGAGGCAGCGCTGACGTTTGAAGTCCTGGATGATCGAGGTCAGAAAAAGCAGTTCGGCTCTGTCGCGGGCGGCGGGAGGTACGACGACCTTGTCAAGCGGTTCACCGGCAAGGACGTACCTGCGTGTGGCGCAAGCATCGGCGTAGACCGGCTACTGACGGCTCTAAAGCTACGCAACCCAGCGGCATTCTCGGCCGCCAGCGGTCCGGTTGTGGTAACCGTAATGGAGCGGAGCCGTGTGTCGGACTACCAGGTCATGGTGGCCGAGTTGCGATCCGCGAGTATCCCAGCGGAGCTCTACATGGGCGCCGGTGCCTTCCGGGCTCAGTTGAAGTACGCCGACAAGCGGCGCGCGCCGGTCGCGGTGATCGCAGGCCAGGACGAGTTCAGCGCAGGCCAGATCACTGTGAAGGACCTCCTCCTGGGGTCGGAACTCGCCAAGGAAATCTCAGATCGGAAGACCTGGGTCTCCGGCACCGTCGCTCAGGAGACCGTCGGGCGAGACCACCTCGTGGATGCCGTGCGAAGGGTGCTCGAGAGACATCGTGGATGAGTCGCTCGACTTCTTTCCCGCTCGCCTGCGGGTCGGTCGATGGCGTGAGTTCCGAAGTAGCGACTTTGTTGACTTCGGCGCCGACGCAGTCCTGATCGCGCTTCCGAAGCCGCTCGCAGGTCTGGGAACGCGCCGCCAAATGGACGGTATCGCGCTGGGACTAACGGAACGTATGGGGGGTTCGTTTCCCCTCGGCTATGTCGGGCCGGCGATCCCGGATGGTCCGCAGCTCTTGCGTGAGCCAACCGTGGTGGTACCCGCCACCGAGGCTCCGGCCGCTACGTATCGAGGTTGTGAGGCTGCCTTTGCCGAAGCCTTCGTGAAGCTTGCCGAAAAGGGATGTCGCCGGCCTCTAGTGGTGGCTATGGGTTACACCGCCTTCGGACCGGAGGGTGCCCGCCGTGCCTTCGAGTCGACGCGCCAGTTTGGCCTCGAGTCGATCATGGTGCTCGTCGTCGATAGTGCCTTTCCGGATCGAGACATACCGGAGACGGAGGTTGATGAGGAAGGTTGGCCCAGGGGTCGGTTCTACGAGCCTGCCTACCAGTGCACCGAGCTCGTGACCGTCGCCTTCCTGTTGACGTCTTCTTATGAGTACGACCCTCGGGTGCTCGTTGATCGGCGACCGGACGATTGCCCAGTGGCCGTCATCGCGCCGCCCTACACATCCGCGTACGTGGCAGAGCTCGCCCGCGCCGCCCAAAACGGTCGTGAGCACGGGCCGTCCGCCCTGGATTTCCTTGGTATCCAGTCCTGGGGCAGCAGGGACCTACTTATCCCTTTCGTCTCGTCAGACATCTGGACCCCTTCCGCGGTCGGGGCGTGGATGCGAGAAGCCGAATACGACACGGTCGTTCGCGGAACTCAGATGATCGTAGATGGGCTAGCCCTCCTCGCACGTGACCGTGGCTCACGTATCGTGATGCCGATCGATCCGGGGGTGCGTGAGGTAATCGACATCAGCTCTCACTCGCGCGTCAACGGCGATGGCGCTGGGCTTGTGTTGCTACCGTACTCAGAGCTTCCGCAAAGCGATCACGCCCGCATGCTCGGAGCTTCCGACCTCGCGATCAGCCGGACAGGCGCTCAGGCAAACTCGTCGGTCGTTCTCGCGGTCGCTGAAGTTCCGTCGGTTGTTGTTGACCTACCGGCTGCCGGTTACATGCAGGCGGAGCTTTGCTCGGCCCACGTCGAGTACGACATCAGCATCGCCACAGATGGGCAGGTGGGCACCACCCGTCGATCGCGCCCCTTGGCGTGGTTCGCCCGGTGGGATTCAACGCCGCGGCGCTTCGCGATGTTGGTCGCCGCAGCGCTGTCGCGGGACGAGGCGCATGCTCGTGCAACGGCGTCACGCCAGGCATTAGACACCCTCAGAGGCGAACCTTATCATGACCTGTTCTCGATCATCAGCGCTCTGACCGCGATAGGCCGTGTCGGATGACGCTGATGCCGCTCTCGGGGATTCCGGACCTTGCGGACAAGGAGGCGGGGGAGACCGAGGCCGTGGCAGATGAATTTCGCACCCAGTTCCGCCGCTTTGGCTACTCACCGATCGCTCCACCGGTGCTGGAGCGTGCGACCACATTCCTCGATCGGTCAGGCGAGGACATCCGCGGTCGCATGTACATCTTTACTGATCCCGGCGGGGACGAGGTATGCCTGCGTCCCGAGCTCACCATTCCGACGGCTCGCCTTTACGCCAACCGTTTTCAGGGTCGCGGAGGAACGGTACGCGCTTACTACATAGGGCCCGTCTTCCGCTACGACTCGCCTCGAGAAGGGCGGTATCGGCAGTTTACTCAAGCAGGGGCAGAGCTGATCGGCGAGGGCAACCCTCCCGCGGCCGACGCTGAGGTAATGGCTCTTGCGTACCAGGCGCTCACCGCTATCGGGTGTCAGGACCTGCGTATGGTGGTCAGCGACGTGAGCCTCTTTTCAGCACTTTTCAAGGACTCCAGAGTGAGTGAGCGTTGGCGCGCTCGCTTGAGTCGCATCTCGGGTGATCCTTCCGCCCTCTTGCGTGAACTCGATCGCGGCCAACCGACGGCAAACCAGGACGATCTCAGGGCGAGCACATCGCACATTGCCGCGACCGTAGGTGAGTCCCTCTTGACCATCGCGCCCGAGGAGCGCCCCGGCGTTGTTGCCGCGATTATCGAGGCGTTGGGCGCTGACCACGTTGGAGTGCGCTCAGCGTCCGAGATCGCAGATCGCCTGCTCCGGTCGTCCAACATCGATCCAGCGGAGCCGCTCGATGCCGATGTCGCCGATATCCTCCGTGCGCTCCTCGAGGTCGACGACTCGGCCCCGAGCGCAGTCCAAAGGCTAAGAGATCTTGCGACGCGGACAGACTCGCCAGCTTTCGGCCAGGCCACTAGGTGGTGGGAGGAGCGACTGTCGCTCATGAGCGCCCACGGCGTGGACGTTGACTTGGTTCGTATGCAGCTCCAGCTCCGGCGGGGGATCGACTACTATTCCGGGTTCATCTTTGAAGTACACAGCGCAGACAGATCGCCCGTGAGTCAACTGTGCGCCGGCGGTCGCTACGACGAGTTGGTCCGTACTATTGGTGGTCGCGACGGCGCACCGGCGGTCGGGTTCGCGGCCGGCGTGGAGCGTGTCCTCCTTGACCTGAAACGCCGAGGAGCAGCGCCGAGGCCGCGCGACGTCTCGGTCATAGTCGTCAGCGGCGGGAATGTTCCAGAGTTCGAGTGCGTGCGCGTCGCGACCGCACTGCGGGCAGCGGGCGTTTCTGCCGAGATGGTCACGGGCCATCGCACGAGGTATGCATTGCGTTCGGCCCTACGCAGGGGTGTCCGCTACCTGGTCGTCGTCGGCGAAGAAGAGCTCGGGCGCGGCGAAGTGGTCGTTCGCGACCTCGAACGGAACGAGCAGATCGCGCTCCCGATCATCGGCCCAGGCAACTTCACCGATAACTTGGCGGCTACCGGTGGCTGAACAGTTTTGCTTCTGTGTCCCGAGCAAGGGGTCTTTGCAAGAAGGCTCCCATCGACTTCTCGCGAATGCCCTGATTCCGATCCGACTGAGCCTCGACTCACGCTCGTATTCCGGTCGATTGGCGGGATTGCCTGGAGTTGAGGCCGTGCTGGCAGCAGCGAGCGAGATACCAAGGCTCGTGAACTCGGGGCAGGCACACGCCGGCATCACCGGGCTCGACCTGGTCTTGGAGTCTGCGCACGAAGTACAAGCCACTCGACAGCGTATTGTGTACGAAGATCTCGGGTTTGGTGCGGCGCGTCTCGTTGTCGGAGTTCCGAAATCGTGGATCGACGTGAGTTCGATGCGGGATCTGGCTGAGGTGGCGGCGGACTTCCGCCATGCACACAACCGCAATCTTCGAGTTGCAACAAAGTTTCCAAACCTCACTCGTGCACACTTTCGGTCCGCAGGTCTGGCGGATTACCGGATTGTCGAGTCCCTCGGCGCGACCGAGGGAGCACCTCGTGTTGGCACCGCTGATCTGGTTGTCGACCTGAGTTCGACAGGTGCGACGTTCGAGAGTAACGGGCTGAAGGAGGTACGAGGCGGGCTCGTCGTGGCGTCGCAGGCGTGCCTGATCGCCTGCACCGATCGGTCCGCCTGGACCAAGAGCGCCAAGCAACTTCTGGAGCACATCGTCGGGATGATCGAAGCTTCGCTCTCCGCTCAGAACACTCGGACCCTGGAAGCGCGACTCGACCCCGGGCTTACGAGCCGGAACCTGAAGGAGGTCGAGGGGTTGCTCATCGACGCTCAATGGTCCGGCGTCTCACGTTTCGATGACGACTCGCGGCCGGGCGACGCCGGGGGCGTCCGACTGCGAGCACTGGTCGCGACGAGTGAACTCAACCGGGTAATCCGGCTCCTGCGGGAGCTGGGCAGTCAAGCCCTCATCGTTGGCGAACCCAAGCTGGTGCTCGACCGAAGGCAGGACCATGCTGCACGTTTCCTTCTCTCGTTAGAGCACGATCAGCGATCAGGCAGTCCGAGCGATTGCACTGAGCCTGGAGTTCGCAGTTGAAGTGAGGTTACCTCAGAGGTGCTCATAGATGTCGGCGAGATTCAGCTTTTTGTCGACCATCAACACCTGCATCCAGTAGGTCAGCTGGGCGAGTTCCTCGGCCAGCTCACGGGCCGTTCCGTACTCGGCCGCCAGCCAGACTTCGCCTGCCTCTTCGAGGACCTTTTTCCCGATGAAGTGCGTCCCCTGCTCGAGCGCCTCAACGGTCGAAGAGCCTTGTGGCCGACGGTTCGCCCGTTCAACCAGTAGTGCGAAGAGGGACTCGAAGGTGCGCGATTCGTCGCTCATCCCCCGATGATCGCACATACGGCTCCCGGCGGGGTGTCGGCGTCGATGCCAGCGCCTTATCCACGGTGGCAGCGCGTGTACCTGTGGTAGAAGGAGGTCATACAGCCACCCTCGCCCGGGTAGACGGATTTGCCGCCATCCCAGCCGCGATCTGCCCGCAAAGGAGGCTCGCGAGCTCACCCAAGCCAGCTGGTGGTGCCCGTGGCCATGACAGCCTCCCCACGACGGGCGGCAGTACCTGGGTCTTTTTACATCCACGGCACCGACCCCGGGGGGGACGCACACCACGGACCCGCCTCGTCTCGCAGCTTTCGTGGGCGCCCAAACCACCACGGGACAAGGGTCCTAGACCTACCCCCACAGACCGGACACCCCGAGCCAGCACCAGCTGGGGAAGGATGTGTCCATGTCACGCACCAACCGGAAGTACTCAGCAGAGTTCAAAGCAGACGCTGTCGCCCTCGTGGCCAGCTCTGGTAGGTCGATTGCCGAGGTTTGCGCCTGACTTCGCGATAGGGATCAGCCGGTCAATCAGACGCCATCCGCGGGTCTCCACGACCCATGGAGGATCATCTGATCATGACCGAACAAGACCGTGGAACCGATGCTGGGGGACGGCGGCCCAAGCGGTTCCTGTCGCCGTACCAGAAGTACGAGATCTTCCTCCAGCTGGTCCGCTCCGAGGTGACCATGGCCGAGGCAGCCGATCGCTGGGGGGTGGACCGAGGGGTGATCATGCGCATCCGCACGGTGGCCAAGGAGGGCGCCCTGGAGGCGCTGTCCAAGACACGGCCGGGGCCCAAGTCCCGCCAGCGCGACTACGAGCTGGACTCTGCCAGAGCCGATGCAGTCCGGCTTGGCGAGGCCCTCAAGGAGATGGCGGTCAAGTTGATGCTGGTGGAGGGAAAAGGACGCTGGGGCTGAGTGGCCGGGTCCCAGCACGAGTCGACGCGGCCACCAAGGCGACCCTGCTGGGTCTCATCGACCAAGCGTGCGAGCAGGGCTGGAGCACTCGAGCAGCGTGTGTCGAGCTCGGCTTGGCCGAGGTGCGGGCCTATCGCTGGAGGACACGTCGCAGCACCGGGGCGCTGGAGGACACCACCCCGGGCGGGCATCCCTCCCATGGACTCCTTCCAGACGAAGTGGCCGAGATCGTAGCCATCTACCACGAGTGGGCCGAGGTCGACCGCAGCCATCGCAAGCTCGCCCACCGAGGCTCCTACACCGAGCGGGTCTGGGTGTCGCCCTCGACGGTGAGGCGCGTCCTGGCTGATCAGGGCCTTGCCCTTCACCCGGTTCCCCGCCCAAGGCGCTCGGCGAAGCGTCCCTTCCCCGAGTGGGTGGAATACCGCCCCAACCAGATCTGGGTCTACGACGCGACCCACTTCCCCAGGGCAGGTGTGGCGGTGACCATCGTCGAGGACCTGGTGTCTCGCAAGTGGCTGGCCCACATCGTGTCCGGGGAGGAGACCTCCACCCAGGTCCAGGTGGTCTTCACCGACGCCCTCGCCGCCGAGGGACTGCTGGGCGGCGTCGAGGCCCGAGCGGATCGCCTAGTGGACCCAAGCACCGACGACCCGGCCCGGCCGATCCTGCTGGCGGTGTCGGACAATGGTCCACAGATGACATCTGGTTCCACCCGGGAGTTCATGGCCCTGTGCGCCATCGCCACCCACTTCGGGCGTCCGGGCACACCCACCGACCAGGCCTGGATCGAGAGCTTCAACGGGCACCTCAAAGGTGAGTGGCCTCACCTGGAGGCGATCACCGAGCCCGAAGTGCTGCGAGCCGAGCTGGAGGTGATCCGCACCCACTACAACGGCGTGCGACTTTCTCATGGGGTCTCTAAGCTGTGGTGTGATGTGGCATAGGGCCGTCATGTAGCGGCGCCCGGCCGGCTTCTCTTGGGTTGTCGTGGATGTGGTGTCACAGGGCGCTGCTAGGCATGTGCCATGGCTGATCACTGGCGATGGGAGATGCGATGCAGGCGTTCATGGTGAAGCTTCCCTCGGGAATCCGCTACTGGACCGTGGTGGATGACGCGCTGGTGGTGGTGCCCGACGCGGACGCGTATCTGCGCCACCTGCGCTTCGGCCGTGACAGTGCGGAGCTAACGACCAAGTCCTACGCAGGCGCCGTCGCGCTGTTCCTGGGATGGTGCGAGCTGCGCGACCTGCACTGGCACGACGGCGTGGATCACATCGGGCTGTTCATGGTCTGGCTGCGCCACTCCGGGTCCCGAAGGTCGGAGCCAGCGCTCAGCGACGGGGCCGGCGAGGTGTTGGCGGGGCCGGGTAGCACTCCGGTGCGCCAAGCGCGCCGGGTGAATGTGGTGCTGACCGCAGTGCGCGGATTTGTCGGCCATGCCGTGGCCTCAGGGACTGCACCGGGCGCCTTGATGCCAATGCTCTACGAGTTGGCCGACGACTCCGACCTGCCCGAGGCGGCACGTCACGAAGATGGAGGGATCGCTTGGCGGCTGCGAGCCCGCCACCGCTTGCATGAGCCCGACGCCTCGGTCAAACGGGCGTCGGATGAGGACATCGTCTCCTTGCTTCGGGCCTGTCGCTCGGCCCGCGACCGACTGATCGTGTTGCTCATGGCTCGATCTGGGCTGCGCCGTGGGGAAGTCTGCGGTCTGCGACGTAGCGACGTTCACCTGGCCTGGGATTCCCTCCCGTTGGGTTGCGAAGCCGAAGGCCCTCACCTGCACGTGTTCCGGCGGGATAACCCCAATCAGGCGTGGGCCAAGTCTCGCCGAGCGCGCGTGGTTCCCCTCGATGCCCTGGTGGTCCGGGCGTTCGACACCTATGAGTTCGAGCGCCTGGAACACCCCGAGGCTTCCGCCTGCGACTTTGTGGTGATGAACCTGTGGCGCCCACCGCTCGGCACGCCGATGCGGCCTGACGCTATCAACGAGTTACTACGGGCGTGCTCACGTCGCGCCGGACTGGAGGTGGCGGTGGCACCGCACCAGCTGCGACACGCCTTCGGGTCCAACCTCGCCGACGCCGGGGCAGCCCTGGACGTGATCGCGGATCTGCTCGGGCACCGCTGCATGACCTCCTCGCAGGTCTATGTGCACCCCGACCCGGCCCGGCTGCGCCAAGCTGTCGAGGCTGTGCCGACGCCCAGAGTGACCGGCGGGGCCGAACAGTGAGTGCGTCGTGGGCGTCGGTGACCTTTATCGCTTCGAGCCAGCACTACGCCCAAGACGAGGATCGAGCGGTAAGGATCACGGCGCTCATCGACGAGGCGTTCCTCGCCGAGCTTGGCTGGGACCACGATCGCCTCCTTCTCGCTCCCCCGGACGGGCATCGACTTGTCGTGCGCCCGGTGTGCCAGGTGGAGGG
>JBOGGT010000087.1:0-30158 GCA_050744225.1 Acidimicrobiales bacterium
ACCCGACACGGGTGCCGGGCGCTCCACGGGTGTCATCGGGTGAGCCGGCGTTTGCCGCCGACGACCCGAGCTTTAACTAGCCAGTGCGCCCGAGTTCCCCGGTCTACCCGGTTCCGCCATGGCGATAAGAGCCCCCCGGCAGAGGGCCGCCAGAGCCGATCGCCCGGTCCCCGAGGCGATGACCCTGGTCGAGCACCTCAAGGAGCTGCGCCGCCGGATCATTCTCGCTGTGCTGGCCACCGTGGCCGCGGGGATCCTGGGTTTCGCCTTCTACGGCCACATCCTGAACTTCTTGGTCAAACCCTTCTGCGACAGCATCACGGCCGGCAACGGAGCCCACCTGGCTCCCGGCGCCATCAAGGGGGCGGCGGCCAACGCCGGGTGCAACCTCCAGGTCAACTCCCCCCTGGCGGGACTCGGGATCCGGTTCAAGCTGGCCACCTACTCAGGGATCTTCCTGGCCTCTCCCGTGATCTTGTGGCAGATCTGGCGGTTCATCACCCCGGGGCTGAACCCCAAGGAGAAGCGCTACGCGGTCCCTTTCATCACCAGCTCGATCGTGCTCTTCTGCATCGGGGCGACAATTGCCTACCTGGTGGCGCCCACCGCGCTGGGGTTCCTCGGCACCATCGGTGGCCAGCACCTCACCGCGTTCTACCTGGCCATATCCTACATCAACTTCATCTTGGGCCTGATGGTGGCGTTCGGCCTGGCTTTCGAGCTGCCAATCGTGCTGATCTGCCTGGAGCTTGCCGGGGTGCTCAGCCCGGCGACGCTGGTAGCTTGGCGACGAAAGGCCATAGTCATCATCTTCGTCCTGGCAGCGGTGTTCATCCCCAGCGGCGATCCGTTCTCGCTCTTCGCCATGGCCATCCCGATGTGCTTGTTCTACGAGGGGGCGATCATCGTGGGCAAGGTCCTGAAGCGTTGACCAGGAACCCGAGCGGGACATGACCCTACGGGGGAGAGCCAGCTTCGTCGCCTCCCTCGATTTCGGACTCGACTCCTTCCAGGTCAAGGCGTTGGACGCCATCGACGAGGGCGCGTCGGTGATGGTGACGGCCCCCACCGGCTCCGGCAAGACCGTGGTGGCCGAGTACGCGGTCGAACTGGCACTTGCCTCCGGAGGGAGAGCGTTCTACACCACCCCCCTCAAGGCACTGTCCAACCAGAAGTTCTCCGACCTGTCCAAGCGCTACGGGACCAGCCGGGTCGGGCTGCTCACCGGGGACAACTCCCTCAACGGGGATGCGGACCTGGTGGTCATGACCACCGAGGTCCTGCGCAACATGATCTATGCGGGCAACTCCGGACTGGATCGCCTGAGCTGCGTGATCCTGGACGAGGTCCACTTCCTCCAGGACCCGTACCGGGGTGCGGTCTGGGAGGAGGTCATCATCCACGCCCCCCCGGCGGTGAGGCTGGTCTGCCTTTCGGCGACCGTGTCCAACGCAGAGGAGGTGGTCCGCTGGATCTCCACGGTACGAGGACCCAGCGCGGCCGTCATAGAGGAGTGCCGGCCGGTGGAGCTGCGCCAGCTCTACCTCGTCGGGGACCGGAGCGCGCCGGCCATGCACATGCTGCCGACGTTCGTGAACGGGCACCCAAACCCCGAGGCTGCCAGCCTGGATGCCCGAGTCGGCCCGGCCTCCCGGTATCGGCGGGCTGGCCCGTCCCGCTCGCGCAGCCCCTTGCGCCGGCCGCGCCGGACCGAGGTGGTCGAACGCCTGGAGTACGAGGCGATGCTCCCGGCCATCTATTTCATCTTCAGTAGGGCCGGTTGCGACGAGGCGGTTCGCCAGTGCCTGTCCGACGGAGTTCGCCTCACGACTTCGGAGGAGCGGTCCCAGATCCGCGCCATCGCAGACGCCGGGGTGGATGGCCTTTCCGACGACGATCTGGCCGTCCTCGGTTACGGGCCGTGGCTCGCCGGTCTCGAATCGGGCCTCGCTTCCCATCACGCGGGCCTGGTGCCTCCGTTCAAAGCGGTGGTGGAGACCTGCTTCACCGCCGCTCTGGTCAAAGTGGTGTTTGCCACCGAGACCCTGGCGGTGGGGATCAACATGCCCGCGCGTACTGTGGTGATCGAGAAGCTCACCAAGTTCAGCGGCGAGCGCCACGCGTTGCTCACCCCCGGAGAGTTCACCCAGCTGACCGGGAGGGCTGGGCGACGCGGGATGGACCCGTTGGGCTACGCGGTGGTGCTGTGGTCGCGCGAGCAGTCATTTGGGGAGATAGCTGGGCTGGCCTCCAACCGGACCTGGGCGCTGCGGTCGTCATTTCGCCCCACCTACAACATGGCGGTGAACCTGGTGAGGCGTTACTCGCCCGATCGAGCCCGCCACCTGCTCAACCTGTCCTTCGCCCAGTACCAGGCCAACGCAGCCGTGGTGGCGCTCGAGTCGGAGGTCCACCGCCTCGGCCGGATTGTCCGTGAAGCAGGTTCCGGTCCTCTGGCGCAGCGGGCCGAACGAGAGGCACAGCGTCTGGAGCGCCGGATCCGGGCGCGGGGCGACTCGTTGGCCCACGAGTTAGACAAGGTGATGGGCCTGCTCGGCGACTGGGGATATGTGGAGGGCTGGACGCTGACCCCGGCGGGGGAGCGGCTGGCGCGGATATATCACGAGCTCGACTTCCTGGTCGCCGAGGCACTGGAGGAGGGGCTGTTCGACGATCTGGCCCCAGCCGAGGTGGCGGCACTGGCATCGACGCTCACCTTCGAGGACCGGGGTCCTGGGGGGTCACCGGCGGACTTTCCCGACTCCCAGACTGGCCAACGCTGGAGGGCGCTCGAGGCTCTGGCGGGCCGCCTGGCCAAGGCTGAGGCCAACGCAGGCCTGCCGGGGTCCCGGTCCCCGGATCCCGGCTTCGCCGGCCAGGCTCGGGCCTGGGTGCGCGGTCAGGGACTGGATCGGGTGGTCGGGGAGGGGGGCATCTGGGGATCAGGTTCGGGGGGTGACTTCGTCCGCAACATCAACCGGCTGATTGACCTGTTGCGCCAGATCGGGGAGGTGGCAGCCGAACCGCAGACCGCTGAGGCCGCCCGTGCCGCCGCCACCGCGGCGTTCCGGGGGGTGGTCGCGGCCTCGTCCGTGTTCGAGCTCTCGGCCGGCGAGTAGCGCGGACCCATCGCCGGCGCACCGCCGCCGAGCCTCGGGGTTTGTGAGTGGCGGTGGTCTGCGCGGTCGAGCCGAAAAGTGGGGTCATGGGTCGAACTGAGGAGCGCTACCCGTCAGGGGGGCGGGTAGCGCTCCTCAGTTCGGGTGAAACTCCTCAGTTCGTGCCCCTTACCGGGCTTGGTGCCCTGGTCGCACCCAGAGGCGGGACCATCCCCACTTTGGGACCTGACGAGTCGTAGGCTGTCGGCACTATGGCGTCGAACGCAGCGGGTCCCTGGTACCCACAAGAGGTCTGGACCGAGCCAGAGGCAGACATCCTGCGACGGTACTTCACCAACCTGGACCAGCCGGTGTTCGCGCTGGTGAACCTGCCCGAGGTGGTCAAGGGCGCCCTGTTTGCGCGCTACTCCCGTTCGGCCAAGCCGTTGAGGCGGCTGTTCTTGGACGAGTTCGTCGAGGACCTCGACGTCAGCGGGGATCACAGCGTGGACGCCACCGTGGGGCTGCGACGGGCAGAGGAACTCTACGGTCGGGTCTTCGGCGAGTACGGTGACGACTCGGTGGCCCAGCTGGGTGGGGTGCATCTGGCCTGTGAGCAGTCCTCCAACCTGCTCACCAAGGTGCTCGAGTGGGGACGGGTCATGTCTTACATGGAGCAGTCCACTCGCTATATAGCCTTCGAGTCCCGCCTGTCCGATGGCCGCTACCGATTCCATCGCGACCCGGAAATCCTGGGTTCCGCGTTGGGAGCGCGCTACGTGGGCGATATGGACCGTATGTTCGAGACTTACGCTGCGTTGTTGGCCGGTGTGACCGAATGGGTGGGCAGGAGCTACCCGAAGCGTCCTGGTGATTCGGACCTTGCGTGGCGACGGGCGGCGCGCGCCCGTGCCCTCGACGCGGTGAGAGGAGCCCTGCCGGCAGCCTCGCTGTCCAACGTCGGCGTGTACGGCAGCGGCCAAGCCTACGAGGCTCTTTTGCTGCGGATGCGTGTCCATCCCCTCCCCGAGGCCCGGTCGTACGCAGCTCTGATGCTGGAGGAGCTGCGCAAGGTCATCCCCTCCTTCCTGACCCGGGTGGACCGCGCGGACCGCGGGGTGGCCTGGTCCACTTACCTGGCTCAGACCAGGGATGCGACCGCAGCTGTCGCGGCCGAGCTGGTGGGCAATGAGGAGGCCGAACCCCGGCCAGACGTAACCCTCGTCGACTTTGACCCTGCGGGCGAAGACAAGGTCATCGCGGCCATCTTGTACTCCCACACTCGCTTGCCAGAAGACCAGCTGTCCCGGTTGGTGGCGCGGCTCTCTGCGGTCGAGCGAGGCTCGGTAGTTGATGCCTACGTGGGGGAGCGGGGCAACCGCCGGCACCGGCCTGGACGGGCATTCGAGCGGAGCACCTACACCTTTGACGTCGTGTCCGACTACGGTGCGTTTCGGGACCTTCAGCGCCACCGCATGCTCACCATCGACTGGCAAGCTCTGGGCACGGATCTCAGCTGGGTCATGCCGGACGATGTAGCGGAGGCCGGCCTCGCCGATCCTTTCAGCGAGTCGATGGAGCGTTCTGCGCAACTGTACGAGGCGCTGGCCGGGTCCTTCCCCGCCCAGGCGGGCTATGCCGTCGCGCTGGCGTACAGGGTGCGCTACTCGATGCTGATGAATGCCCGGGAGGTCATGCACGTTACCGAACTGCGCTCGGCCCCTCAGGGGCACTCGACCTATCGCAGAATTGCCCAGGAGATGCACCGCCTGGTTGCCGAGGAGGCTGGGCACCGGGCAATCGCCGGGGCGATGAGCTTTGTCGATCACGGTGACGCGGGCCTCGGTCGCCTCGATGGAGAGGATCGCGCCGAGCGGCGTCGGCTCTTCGGGGGATAGTCGCTCGGGATGGATGTTGTCCGAGTTGCAGGAGTTGTCCGAGTTGCAGGAGTTGAGAATGGGTGCTACGGTCGTCCCTAGGTGCTGGGTGGACGCCGTGCCCTTTCATCATGACGCCCTCAGACGAGAACTCCCCCAACCGATCAGTCTCTCACCGACCCGGAAGACACCGAGCTGGTTCACACCGAGCTGGTTCACACCGAGAGGCCGGCGGGGGCGTAGTCCGGAGCAAGCGCGGATTCCCCCGTGCCGCGATCTCCTCCGCCGTGCTGGCGGGCGTCATAATGGCGGCGGGGCTGTGCCCGTTGGCGTCCGGTACGACCGGCACGCGCACCTACGTGGTCATCGCCGGAGACAACCTGTCGTTGATCTCGGCCCGATTCGGAGTCAGCGTCGCCGCGCTGGCAGCGGCAAATGGCATCCCCGATCCCAACCTCGTCGATGCGGGTGCGACCCTTGTGATCCCGTTTCCCGGGGGCGGCGCAACCGCGCCGACCAGCGCCCCGACCGGGTCATATCCTCCCGAACTGGCGTACTATCCGGACCGCCTGGCGCTCGTTCCGACCTTTGAGCAGGCTGCGGCGGCCGCTGGTGTACCCGTCACGCTTCTTGAAGGGCTCACCTGGCAGGAGTCGGGCTGGCAGGCCGAGGTGGTGTCACCCGCCGGGGCCATCGGAGTGGGTCAGCTGACCCCGGCAACGGTGGCCTTCGTTCGCGCGGTGCTCGACCCGTCGGCGCTCGATCCGTGGGTGGCCACCGACAACATCGTCATCAGCGCCCAATTCCTTGGTTACCTATTGAACCAGACCGGTGGGAACGAGCAGCTGGCGGTGGCCGCGTACTACCAGGGGCTGGGTGCTGTACAGGATTACGGCATCCTGCCGGTATCGCGCAGCTACGTCGCCGACGTGCTCGCTCTCCAGGCCGAGTTCTGAGGCCGGAGGGAAACTTTTTTCTAGGCTCTTGAACTGGGACGATGCACGAACTTCCAGCTGGGAGGGGTCGGGTGCCACTTGACGGGCGGGCCAGTTTGGGGCGTAACGTAGCCACGTCCCATTCGCTCCGACCTCCATGTCGTGGGTCTCTCGTAGAGTCTGCGGGAGAGGGGCAGTCGTGGGCAAGGTGGGGTCAGGAGACCGAGTAGAGATCGTTCCAATAACCCCCTTACCGGGACTCCGGGAAGGTGGGCCACCGGATGACCCAAAGGCTCCAGGCCTCACCTGGCCCCGACGGCTGGGGCTGCCGGGCATCCGGGCCGCACGTATAGGCTCCCCGCCGCGCGAAACCTCGCTCATGCTTCACCTGCTGCTTGGAGGCTCGGAACCTGAATGGCTAAGCCACGTGACGACGACAGCAAAGACCTCTCCCTGGGCGCCGAACCGGAGGACTCGGAACTCCACGCCTTGGCCGACGCCGACCTGGGCGACGCCGACCTGGGCGACGCCGACCTGGTGGACGCCGACCTGGTGGACGACGACCTGGTGGACGACGACCTGGCCGACGCCGACCTAGGCGACGACGACCTGGTGGACAACGACCTGGTGGACGACGACCTGGCGGACGACGACCTGGCGGACGACGACCTGGCGGACAACGACCTGGTGGACAACGACTTGGCCGACGACGACTTGGCCGACGACGACCTGGCGGACGAAGACGACGACGACCTGGCCGATGACCAGGCTTCCGACGACGGTAGTCAGCTCGGCGACGACAAAAAGCCTCGGGTAGCTGCCAAGCCCGTGTCGGTGGCGGACGAGGAGGACGATGACGAGGACGACGACGAGGAGCCGGAGGACGAAGACGTCGAAGCCAGCCTCGACGTCATCTTGAAGGAGCGCCTGGTGGTGTCCGACGAGGACGACGACGAGGACGCCCCGGATACCGATGAGCGGTCGGATACATCTGGCAAAGTCCTTCCCAAGCAGCCCGACGAGTTCGTATGTCACTCGTGTTATTTAGTAAAGCATCCGAGCCAGTTGGCGGATCCTGTTCGGGTCCTGTGCCGGGACTGCGTCTGAGCGCGGATTTCGTGGGACCCGCCGAGGGAGTCGTCGTTGACGCGAGAAGGGCTTCCGCAGCTGACCTGGATCTCATCGCCGAGCTGCGCCGAGCCGCTAGAAGCGGATTGGGGGCATCCCGCGGGGGTCCACTCTTTCTCCGTCGGGAGGCATCGCCAGTCAGGGCCGGGTCGTTCATTGCCCGAAGCCTGGATGATCCGATCAGGTCAGCATGGGTGGGCAGTTTGGACTACCATGTAGTGGGATACGCTTTGGGGCATGTCGAGCCACTCGGTGAAGGATCCCCGCACGGGGTGCTGGACGAACTCTACGTGGACCCTGAGGCCCGGCAGGTGGGCGTGGGAGAGTCTCTGCTGGAGGTCGCGCTGGAGTGGTTTGCTGCCCAAGGCTGTGCTGGAGTGGACGCCTTCGCACTTCCAGGCGACCGGGCGGTGAAGGGTTTTTTTGAGACGGGGGGGTTCAAGGCCCGCCTGCTGGTGATGCACCGGGTCCTGAACCCACCCCCGGCCGGGGAGCCACATTAGATCCTCCAGGTTTGTTGCGCGATCTGCCGGGTGGACCGGTCCGCGGGGGCGCTGGCGGGGGAGGCATGTTGAGGCCAAGGAGTCCGGCCAGAGCCGGGATCCGACCCGATACGTGGCGGACGGCGTCCATGAGCTGATCTCCGGCGTCGAGAGGCAGGCCTACCGGCTTGACGGTCCGGCGAACTGGTGAGGCTGCTGCGGCATCCAGCAAGGCCGCCCACTCGTTGGCCGGCGTCTGGGGGCTCATGGACGCGCCGGCCGCCTGGCTCAGGCGTACTGCCAGCTCGGCTGGAAGCCTGGACCCAGGGTCCGGCGAACGGACCGAGGCCCGCAGGGCCCGCAGGGTGTGGTCGCTGTCCAAGGCGGACGCGGTCTCGTCGATCCAGCGCTGGCGGATTTGCGTTAGGCGGCCATCGAGGGCCTCCCGGAGCGTGGATGCCAACTGCCTGGTCTCGTCGTCACGGGTAACACTGTCGGCACCCGCCACCACCGAGCGCAGGTCCCGGAGCGCCAGCTGGTCCCCCGCGGCCACTGCCGCTTCCGCGCGGTCTCGCCAGGCGGCGGCCTTAAGGCGCCCGAGAAGCTGCTCGGCGAGGGTAAGCAGTGGTTCGGCTCTGACCTCGGGGCGGTCCTCCGCTCTGGCTTCGGCGTTCTGAGCCTCGATCGCCTGGCGCACCGCTGGGAGCCCACCACGCAGGACTTGCTCGGCAACAGGCCTCTGCTCGGCTGGCAGGGCTGCCAGGGCGGCGTTGCGATGAGCGTTGCCAGGTGCAAGGCGGGGAGGGCCGTGGCGGGGGGCGCCGTCACCAGACCCGGTGACAGCGTTGCCGGACCGCGCCGGGCCACCGGGCTGCCGGGGGTCACCGAGGTTACCGGACCGACCGGACCGACCGGACTGACCGGGGCCACCGGACCGAGCCGGACCACCGGGGCCACCGGACCGAGCCGGACCACCGGACCGCGCCGGGTCGCTCGGCTCATCCCCCCTCCGGTTCCTGGAGGTCGCATCTGCTCCAGAGGCCCTGGTGGCCTGGGAGCCTCTGGAGCCCTGGGAGGGCGGTCCCTGCCGGTCAGGGTCACCGTCGTGGCCTCCCTGAGCCTCAATCAGGCGCCGATCCCCCCGCCTGGGACTGGCCGAGTCTTTGGTTCCTGGGGTTGCGGAGCCCTCCGCTTGGTGCGGGCGCCCGGCACCTTGGCGGTCTCCTGCCCGGTCGGACCGTCGAGCTGGACCAGATTGTCCATGCCCGCCCTTGGTTTCGCGCCTGTCGTGCCGGTCCTCGCGGCCGGACTTTGGGAGCAGCGAGGAGGTCACTCCCGGCGTGGCGTTGGAGGCAGCCAACAGGACCAGTCTGTCTGGCTCGGGTCGCCTTTCCCGCGGCGGGTAGAGGCGTAAGATGCTCGTCCCGTCCAAGTCGAACTCTGCATCGGCTCTGACGACATCTCCTACCTGCGCTCCGTCGTATAGCAGCGACGGGTCCAAGGAGCCCTTCGGTTGGCGTGCGCCCGCCGCCCGCCAGGTCCAAGTGCCATCCGGGCGTGCGCTGGTCAGCTCGAGGTCGATCCGATGGGACATTGGCAACAAACTAGTGCGCCACCCAAACTAGTGTGCCGTAAGCGCTGGCCGTTCTTGGGTTGAGGCCGAATCGGAGGGTACCAATGGAGGGTTTCGACGAGGTCGTGACCACAGAGCAGGATCATCGAGCGGAATCAGGATCAATCGAGGACCCCGGCGGACCGTCAGGGTTACCGCCGCCGGTCGGTGCCTCGTTTCGTCTTCGCTTCTGGCAGCTGCGCTTCTGGCGTGAGCTCGTGATGGTCACCGTGTTGTATTTTGCTTACGAGGTGGTCGCCGACGCTACCTCGGGATCGCACGCCACCGCCTTGGCCGACGCGCTCGCCCAGGTCCACCTGGAGCGAGTGCTGGGGCTATTCCATGAGCGCCAGATTCAGGAACTGGCTCTCAGGGTGCCCGGGTTGGCCCAGTTCAGCAACGATTACTACGCGAACATCCACTTCGTGATGCCGGTGGTGGTCCTGGTATGGCTTTGGTGGCGGTTCCCCGATCGCTACAGCCAGTGGCGCAACGTCCTGGCTTGGCTCACCGGGATCAGCCTGATCGTTTTCATTGCTTTCCCGGTCCTGCCGCCGAGGCTCCTACCTGGCAATTTTGGCTTTGTTGACACCATAAAGACGCTCGGTGGGGCGGGCAAGCTGGACGGGGTGTTGCTGAAGGAAGTGGGAGCCCAGTACGCGGCGATGCCGAGCTTGCACGTGGCCTGGTCCTTGTGGTGTGCGGTTGCCATGCTCCCCACGGTCCGACACCGGTGGTTCAAGGCCCTGCTCGTCGCCGATCCGGTGGTGACCACGTGCGTCGTGATAGTCACCGGGAATCACTTCTTCTTGGATGTCTTCGCCGGGGTCGTGGTGCTGGTGATGGGCGTGGGACTTGCCAGGCTTGACTGGTCCAGGCTCGGCTGGTCCAGGCTCGGCTGGTCGAGGCTTCAATCGGCCAGCCAGGGCTGGGGTTTCGGGCGCCTGGGCAGTGGGAAGGTAACCCGGCACCGGGATGTTGCAAACGAAGGCTACACATTTCAAGGACGTTGACCGATGCTGAGCGACGTCGAGGCTCAGTCTGTGAGAGGATGTTGCGATGCCGGGTGCTGACAGGAACAGGGTGGCGGAGGTGCTCGACGCGGTGCGCGAGGCCCTTGGCCGGTTGGCGGGGCTGTTCGGCCCCCGCCCGATTCTGGTGCCCATCCCGGTCAGGGTCGCTACTCCGGCCGAACGACGCCGGGCGGTCCTGGAGAGCCTGAGGAACCAGAGGCGCTGAGCGACACCGGTGGTATGGCTGTTCCCGCCGACCTCGTGATCTCCCCAGAGCGGATCTGACCTGTTGACCCCCGACGGGGACGGGCCGTCCCAAGCGGAGGTCCTTGACACTCCGCTGGAGGAGCCAGATGCTCCCGATTCGGTCTTCGAGGCGGCTGCTGCCAGCGAAGCCGGAGTATCAGAGGAACTTGAATATGGCCGGCCTGGACGCTCGATAAACCGGCGCGCACCTTTCTACGTTGGTCTGCTCGGGGCTCTCGGTGTGGCGTTGGCAGCAGCTGGGGTGTGGGGCCTTTACAGGATTCGACACTTGCTGCTGCTGCTTGTGCTGGCACTCTTCATCGCAGTGGGCCTGGACCCGGCGGTCCAGTGGCTGAATCGCTGGGTTCCCAGATGGGCGGCCGTGTTGATGGTGATTTTGGGTTCGCTCGGGATCTTCGCTGGGTTCTTGGCTCTGGCGGTTCCGGTCATTGTCAACCAGGCCACCGATTTCGCCCGTCAACTGCCCCATTACCTCAAAGCCCTGAACAACCCGCACACCACCCTCGGTGGCCTCAACGCAAAGTATCACCTTGTGAGCCGGTTGCAGAAGTTCGTCAGCAGCGGCAATGGGAGCGGCGCGCTCACCAGTGGGATCATCGGAGCAGGAAGGGTGATCTTGGGGCTGCTCGGAGACACCCTGTTTGTTGCGGTCGTGAGCATCTACCTCCTCAGCGACCTTCGCCGGGTCAAGCGCGGACTCTACCAGTTGGCACCCAGGAGCCGGCGCGCCCGGGTCGTCCTGCTTGCCGACGAGATCTTCAGCCGGGTGGGCGGGTACGCGCTGGGCAACGTCTTCATCACTGTGATTGCCGGGTTGGCCACTTACCTGTGGGCGACGATCTTCGGCGTTCCCTTCGCTCTCCTGCTGGCATTCCTGGTGGGGCTGCTGGACCTCGTCCCAGTCGTTGGCTCGACCATCGGGGGGGTTGTGGTGTCCCTGGTGGCGCTGACGGTGTCGCTTCCCGTGGCCATCGCCACCCTGGCCTTTTACGTGGCGTTCCGGCTGGCCGAGGACTACCTGCTCACCCCCCGCATCATGGAGCGCACGGTTAAGGTCCCCGGCCTGGTCACGGTTGTGGTAGTGATCGTCGGTGGCTCTCTGGCGGGAATCATCGGTGCTCTGGTTGCGATCCCCGTGGCCGCCGCGGTGATCTTGCTGACAGAAGAGGTGTTGGTGCCGCGGTTGGACAAGACCTAGGTCTCTGGCCGCCCCGCTGGGTCGGGGACCGGCGCTGGTCAATCCGGGCGGGATCTGGCTGCCGGACCGCCCAGGCCCATCCGAGTCGCTCCAGGGCCGAGATTGCCACGGCAGAGGGGTCGACCTGTCCACGGATCAGACCGTGGCGAGCGGAGGCGGGAAAGGCGTGGTGGCCGTTATGCCAGGACTCACCGAAGCTCACGACAGCCAGTAGCGCGACGTTGGTGCTTCTGTCGGCGGTGTCGAAGGGCCGCCGACCGACCGTGTGGCACACTGAGTTAGTGCAGAAGGTGACGTGGTGGAGCAGGCCGATCCGCACCACCCCGCCCCACAGGAACGCGTTGAGGCCACCGTTTGGCGTACCCGTAACCGCATATCCAATGCCGAACGGGATGGTCAGCGAGAGCGCGGCCCACAACAGGGCGAGGCGCGATATGACCATGACATCGGGATCAGCTAGCAGGTCGGGGGTCCAGCGCTCCGAGTCCACCGGGTTGGTCCGGAAAAACCAGCCGACGTGAGCGTAGACGAACCCCTTCAGCATCGGCCAGGCGCCGGCGCCATACCGGTGCGGCGAGTGCGGGTCGCCGCCAGCCTCGGTGAAGGCGTGGTGCTTGCGGTGCTGGCCCACCCAGGTGAGCACGGATCCCTGGATCGACATGGAGGCTGCGACCAACACCACTATTCGAAGCGGACGGCAGAGCTTGAGCGCACGGTGGGCAAGGTGGCGGTGATATCCGATGGTCACGCCGAACCCGGTGAACACGTAGCCGGTCACCAGGATGGAAGCGTCGAGCCAGGTAAAGCTGTCCCACCACAGCCGAGCGAGAGCCCAGCCGAATGCGGCCACAGGACCGAAGATCAGCAGGGTCGCGCTGACCAGCTGCGCCGGTCCGGCGCGTCCAGGTGCCGGGGGAGACTGCGGAACGGGATCCCGCACCGCGGCGACGGCGGTCAAGAGGCCCTGCCACAGGCCAAGGCTTGACCTGGAGAACACTGGGTTAGCGCCACTTTGGCAAACCTTCGATGTCCGTGAGCGGTCCACGCTCAATGGGATGGACCTTCACCGACGAAGGTATCGACTACCACTCTAGCAGGGCTCGGCCAGGGCGTCCTGGCGGGCAGGTGGACCGGTGGACCGGCGGTCGGGGGACTGGTGGACCGGGGACTGGTGACCGGCGGGCCGGGGACTGGTGGACCGGCGGCTCCCGCCTCCCGGCAGGGTACAAAAATCAACCGGCCCCGGCCGGGCGACAATCGACCCGGGCGCGAGGCTATGATCCAACCTTGTGCTGGGTTTTGCCCTGCCGGGTGCCCCGCGAGGACCGGCGGTTTGTTTCGTTTTCGGTCGAATCGGCAAGAATAGGTACATCAGCAGCCGACGGCAGGTCCGACGGCAGACAAGGAGGTCTTCACCATGGCAGTAAAGACCCGTTCGAACCGGCCAGTGGTGAACGGCGACTGGTCAGGGGGCTCGCCCGGATCGAGCGCTTCACGCTCCACTTCCCGCTCGACGCCTCGGGGAGGTGGCCGAGCCGGCGCTTCCAGCGCAAGGGGCGGGTTGGTGTTCGTCGGCTTCCTCGCGCTGTTGGCTGGCGCCTGGGGGGGGATCGTGCCCTACCTCGGCCCCAGCTTTGGTTACCGGATCGTCATTGGCGCGCCCTCGTTCACCTGGACGCTCGAGCACGCCCTGCTCTACTTTGCCCCGGGTGTGGTGGCGATCCTCGCAGCCCTCAGCCTGATGGGTCTGAGCAAATCCGGATTCAGTGTGGGTACGTCTGGTTTGCTGCTGGTCGCCTGCGGTGCATGGCTGGTCCTGGGGGTCATCGCCTGGCCGATCCTGTACACGACCCCTTCCATCTCGACCAACGTCAGCTCGAGTACCCTGTTCGTCAACCTGCTCGGCTACAACCTGGGGATTGGAGCGGTGTTGGTGCTGCTGGGCGGAGTGGCCCTCGGGGCTGCCCGGGGCGGCCGAGGCTAGGTACCTCGCGGTTGGGCGCCGCCGGTTGAGGTACGGTCTGGGGAATGAACTTTCAGATGGACGTGACCGACGCTGGCGGGCTCTGCGTTGTGGTCGGCCTAAGCGGCGAGTTGGACCTGTACAGCGCGCCCAGGCTGCGTGACCGTCTGGATGAGCTGGTAGTCGAGGGATGGGCCATCATCGTGGTCGATCTGGACCAGCTCGCCTTCATGGACTCGAGCGGGATCAGCGTCTTGGTCAACAGCGCGAAAAGGGCGCGGGCGAGCGGGGGTGAGCTGCGCTTGGTGTGCACTCAGGCCCGCCTCATCAAGCTGTTCGAGATCACCGGCCTTATTTCGAGCTTCGCCATCTTTGCCACCAGGACCCAAGCAGTGCCCGAAGTCGTGCCAGGCCCGCCTGCTGGCTAGGGACGAAAAATGTCCACCCAAGTCAAGAGCGCCTTCGAACGTACCGTCGACGAGGGGGTGGAACGTCTCCACCGGAGCACGCCTGTGCTGCTGGCCACCGGGATGGTCGGCGGGCTGGACGTGGGGCTGGGGGTCTTCGCCCTGCTTCTCGTGCACCATGGCACCGGCAGCCCGGAGCTGGGGGCCCTGGCCTTCAGTATCGGTTTTGTCGCCCTTTCGCTGGCGAACAGCGAGCTGTTCACCGAGAACTTCCTGATCCCAGTCTCGGCGGCGGTGGCAAAGAAGGCGAGGCTGCGCGACATTGGGCGCCTCTGGACCGGGAGCCTGGTGAGCAACCTGGTGGGGGGTTGGGTGGTTATGGCGGTGGTCATGGAAGGTTTTCCCGGGCTGGACGCCGTGGCTCGCAGCACCGCTGAGCACTACGTGACCTCGGGGATCGGTTTGGGCTCGTTCTGCACCGCGATCCTGGGCGGGATGGTCATCACCCTCATGACCTGGATGGAGCAGACCACCGAGTCGGTCCCGGCCAAGCTGGTGGCGGCGGTGGCGGCGGCATTCCTCCTGGCGGCGGGGTCCCTGAATCACGTCATCGTCATGTCACTGGAGAGCTTCGCCGCCCTTCAGGCCGGGGCGACCTTCGGCTACACGACCTGGGCTGGGCTGGCGGGATGGGCGCTGTTGGGCAACCTGGCCGGTGGACTCACCCTGGTCACGCTCCTGCGCCTGGTCCAGGTCGGGGGTGAGAAGCTAAGAGCGGAACGCGAGCGTCCCGAGTCTGAGCCACGCACTGAGACAGCCGGATCCGACTCGAGCAAGTCCCCGAGCGGAACCCAGCTGGACGCGGCAGTGGATCGTCTGGTCGAGGTGACGGACCGCATGTCGAGGTGACCCGAGCGGGCGCACAGCTATGGGCGCCAGACCCGCTAGACTGGGTCTATCGACTCGTGGGACGACATGCCGTCCGGTCCGGACGCCTCCCCCGGGAAGGAGGTCTCCCAAGCACATGCTCGCAATTTTTGATAGCCCGACGGACATCCTGATCGTTCTGGCGGTCATCCTACTGCTTTTTGGAAGCACCCAGCTGCCCAAACTTGCCCGTTCCCTGGGCTCCGCCTCCAAGGAGTTCAAGAAGGGGGTTGAGGAGGGCGAGACGGCCGCCCAGGCCAAGGCGGCTGCTGCCCCTCAGCCTGCGGCCCCCACACCTCAGCCTGCCCCCACACCTCCCGCCCCTCAGGCGCTGGCGCCCCAGGCCAGTGCTCCCGCAGCCGCCGAACCCCAGCAGAGCCAGGCCAGCTAGGCCCACCCAGCTGGGTCCGGACCCAGCTGGACCCAACAGAGCCAGGTTCGCCTAGCCAGGCCATCCAGAGATACACAGCCCCTCCGGGGCCGGTCGGTGGGCTAACGTGGCCGGCCATGAGACGATGGCCGGGTTCCCCCTTCCCTTTGGGGGCGAGCTTTGACGGGTCGGGGACCAACTTCTCGGTCTTCTCCGACATGGCGGAGCAGGTGGAGCTGTGCCTGTTCGATGACGCGGGGGCCGAGACCCGGATCGAGATGCCCGAGGTGGACGCGCTCTGCTGGCACGTCTATGTCCCCAACATAGAGCCCGGCCAGCGCTATGGCTTCCGGGTGCACGGTCCGTCGGACGCCTCCAGGGGGGAGCGGTGTAACCCGGCAAAGCTGTTGCTGGACCCCTACGCCAGGGCAGTGGAGGGTGAGGTGAGCTGGCAAGCGGCGGTCTACGGCTACTCCAAGGGCGCACCCTCGGTAACAGACTCACAGGACTCGGCGCCGTTCGTACCCCGCTCGGTGGTGACCAACCCGTATTTCGACTGGGGCCAGGACCGTGCGCCAAAGACGCCCTGGCCTGATACCGTGGTCTACGAGACCCACGTGAAGGGCCTCACCGCAACCCATCCAGGCGTGGACCCCGAGCTGCGCGGGACCTACGCCGGGCTGGCCAGCCCGGCGGTGGTCGAGCACCTCGTCAGCCTCGGGGTGACCGCGGTGGAGCTCATGCCGGTGCACCAGTTCATCAACGACGATCGGCTGGTCAGGGCGGGCCTGCGAAATTACTGGGGCTACAACTCGATCTGCTTCCTCGCCCCGCACGGGGCCTACAGCTCGGCCGGCCAGCGCGGCCAACAGGTCACCGAGTTCAAGCAGATGGTCCGGGTCCTGCACTCAGCGGGGATCGAAGTAATCCTCGACGTGGTCTACAACCACACCGCGGAAGGTGACGAGCTCGGTCCGACCCTGTCCTTCCGGGGCATCGACAACGCCTCCTACTACCGCCTGGCGCAGGACGCCAGCCGCTACACCGACTACACCGGCACCGGCAACAGCCTCAACATGCGCAACCCGCACGTGTTGCAACTAATGATGGACTCGCTTCGCTACTGGGTCTGCGAGATGCACGTGGACGGGTTCCGCTTCGACCTGGCGGCGACGCTGGCCAGGGAGCTGCACGACGTGGACCGGCTCTCGGCATTTTTCGATGTGATCCAGCAGGACCCGGTGATCGGCCAGGTCAAGCTCATCGCGGAGCCCTGGGACGTGGGGGAGGGGGGCTACCAGGTGGGCAACTTCCCTCCGCTTTGGTCGGAGTGGAACGGGCGCTATCGCGACTGCGTGCGCGACTACTGGCGCGGCAGGCCGGGCACCATCGCCGAGCTGGCGTACCGGCTGACCGGCAGCTCTGACCTCTACGAGCTGTCCGGGCGCCGGCCGTACGCCAGCATCAACTTCGTCACCGCGCACGACGGCTTTACCCTCGCCGACCTGGTGGCCTACGAGCAAAAGCACAACCAGGCCAACGGCGAGGACAACCGGGACGGCACCGACGACAACCGCTCCTGGAACTGCGGGGTCGAGGGCCCCGCCGACGATCCCGCTATCGCCTCCCTCCGGCGCCGCCAGCAGCGCAACTTCCTCACCACCTTGATCCTCTCCCAGGGCATTCCCATGCTCACCGGGGGAGACGAGCTGGGGCGCACTCAGGGCGGGAACAACAACGCATACTGCCAGGACAACGAGGTGTCCTGGTACGACTGGGCCAACGTCGATGACCAGCTCTTGGCCTTCACCAGGGAGCTGGTTGCGCTGCGACGTGCGAACCCGGTCTTCCGCCGCCGGCGATTTTTCCATGGGCGGAGCATCCGGGGATCCGGAGTGGCCGGTGCGGAGACCGCCGACATAGGTTGGTTCAGGCCCGACGGGACCGAGATGGGTGATGCCGACTGGCAGCAGGGTTACGCCCACGCGATGGGGGTATTCCTCAACGGTGACGCCATCCCGAGCACCGACATGAGGGGCGAGAGGGTGGTGGGCGACACCTTCGCCATCCTGCTCAACTCCGACGCCCAGCCGGTGGGCTTCACCCTGCCTAAGGGGGACTGGGGCGAGCAATGGGAGCTGAGCCTGGACACCTCCTTGGACCTGCCTCCCGCCCTGCCGCCCGTCCATCGGGGCGGCGAGCAGGTCGAGGTGGATCAGCGCTCCGTGGTGGTCCTGCGCCGGACCGCCTAGGTTCGGCTCCAGTGCCAAACCCCATCCAGGTGCCCAACCCCATCCAGGTGCCGAACCCCATCCAGGTGCCGAACCCCAACTGGGTGCCCGCCCCACTGTCCACCTACCGGGTCCAGCTCCGTCCGGGCTTCGGCTTTGCCGAGGCGGCCGACCTGGCTCCGTACCTGGCCGCCCTCGGGGTCAGCCACTTGTATGCCTCCCCGTGCCTCCAGGCGGCGCCGGGCAGCACGCACGGCTACGACGTGGTGGACCCGACCCGCCCGAACGAGGAGCTGGGCGGTGCGCAGGGCTTCGGACTGATGTGCAAGGCGCTCGGTGCCGCCGGGCTCGGCCTGGTCCTCGACATAGTGCCCAACCACATGGCGATCAGCGGGCCTGAGAACCGCTGGTGGTGGGACGTGCTGGAGAACGGCCCCTCCAGCGTCTTCGCGGCCTACTTCGACGTGGACTGGGACCCGCCCGAGGCGAAGCTGCGCAACACGGTTCTCCTGCCCATCCTGGGCGACCACTACGGCAGGGTGCTCGACGCGGGCGAGCTCTGCCTGGTGCGCGACGGGGGCAGCTTTTGCGTGCGCTACTGGGACAGGCTGGTACCGGTGGCACCCCCGAGCCTGGAGGACCTGCTGGAAAGGGCCAGCCAAGACGTGCGTGCCGCGGGGTCCTCCGCAGGGTCGGCGGGGTCCACAGGGTCCGATGTGGGTATAACTGAGTCCGACCTGGTGGCCGACGAGCTGGAGAGCATCGCCGCCGCACTTGGGAACCTGCCTCCTTCGTGGGCTACCGACCGTGACAGCGTGAGGGCCAGGCACCGGGACAAAGAGGTGCTGCGCTCCTCGCTGGCGCAGCTCCTAGCCAACCACCTCGCGGCGGCGCAGGCGGTGGATGCCCAGCTGGGGGCGCTCAACGCCGATCCTGACCGCCTGGATGCGCTGCTGGAGCGCCAGAACTACCGACTCGCCTACTGGCGGGTGGCGGGCCAGGAGTTGGACTACCGCCGGTTCTTCGACATCGACACGCTGATCGGCGTGCGGGTGGAGGACCCCGCGGTGTTCTCCGACGGTCACGACCTGGTGCTTTCCTGGCTGGCAGAGGGGGTGATCGACGGCCTGCGGGTCGACCACATCGACGGCCTGCGCGACCCGCAGGGCTACCTGGAGCGCCTCGCCGGCGAGAGCGGCGGGGCCTGGGTGGTGGTGGAGAAGGTCCTGGCGCACGGGGAGGCGCTGCGCGAGACCTGGCCGGTGGCGGGGACCACCGGCTACGACTGGCTGGCCTGCATCGGAGGGCTGTTCGTGGACCCGGCGGGCGAAGCCCCGCTCACCGCCGCGTGGAACGATATCTCCGGTTCGACCGAGTCCTTCGGCGATGTCGCCCACCGGGCCAAGCACGCGGTCATGGCCGACTCCCTGGCCGCGGACCTCGCCCGGTTGACCGGGCTGTTCGTCACCGTGTGCGGGCGGCACCGCCACCTGCGGGACTACACCCGCACCGAGCTGGCCACGGTGCTCGAAGAGGTGCTGGCCTCGATGCCTGTTTACCGGACTTACGTGGGGGAGTACGGCCCTGCGCATCCCCACGACCACGCCCGCATCACCGCGGCGCTGGGCGAGGCGGCCAGGCGACGCCCAGAGCTGGACCCCGACCTGTTGGACGCCCTGCGCCGCGTCCTGCTGGCAGAGCCTCCGATGACCGGCTCCACTGAGGCAGAGCTGCGCATCCAGTTCGAGCAGTTCAGCTCCCCGGTGATGGCCAAGGGAGTGGAGGACACGGCCATGTATTCGTATTGCCGCTTTATCCCAAGGAATGAAGTCGGTGCCGACCCAGCTCAATGGGCCACCACCGTCGGTGAGCTCCACGCCTTCGCCGGCGCGGCCGCTTCGACCTGGCCGGCGGGACTGGTGGCCAGCTCCACCCACGACACCAAGCGCTCCGAGGACGTGCGAGCGCGTCTTTACCTGCTCTCGGAGATGCCCGAGCGCTGGCTCAGCTCGGTCGAGCGCTGGATGGGGCGCAACGCCCGGGCGCACCGCGACGGCTTCCCCGACCGAGCGACCGAGTACCTGTTGTACCAGACCCTCGTGGGGGCCTGGCCGATCAGCGCCGACCGGGCCGCTGCTTACATGGCCAAGGCCACCAAGGAGGCCAAGGTCCACACCAACTGGACCGACTCCGACCCCGCATTCGACTCGGCGCTGGAATCCTTCGTGCGCGATGTGCTCGCGGATAAGGCCTTCGCCAACGATCTGAATGACTTTGTGGAGACCCAGCTGCTCGAAGCCGGGTGGGTGAACTCGCTAGCCCAGACGCTGCTCAAGCTCACCGTGCCGGGAGTGCCGGACATCTACCAGGGGTGTGAGTGCTGGGACTACTCCCTGGTGGACCCCGACAACCGCCGGCCGGTGGACTTCGGGGCACGTGCTGAGCTGTTGGGCCGGGCGGGATCCCTCGCGCCGATGGACCTGGCGTGCCCGTCGGACTCAGGCCTCCAAAAGCTGGCGCTTACGCACCGGGCGCTGAGGTTACGCCGGGAGCACCGGTCCTGGCTCGGGCCTGGGGCGAGCTACCAACCTCTGACCGCCAGCGGACCGGCGGCGGGGCACGTGGTGGCCTTCTGCCGGGCGGACTCGGTGGTGACCGTGATCCCTCGCCTGGTGCACACCCTGGCCGGCGGCGTCTGGAACGGCGTCGCTCAGGCGGTGAGCCGGGCGCTGTCGGGGACCACCATCGCCCTGGGGGAGGGGGAATGGGTGGACGAGATGACCGGGGACCGCCTGGGAAGCGGAGTGGGTGGGGGATGCTGGGACGTCGGGGAGCTGCTTGCCCGCTTCCCGGTGGCCCTTTTGAGCAGGGCCTGAGCATGCACACCTTCACCGTCTGGGGACCGCAGGCGCGCACCATGGAGGTGCTGGTGGGCGGGCACCGCCACCCGATGGAGCTTTTGAGTGGCGCGCCAGGCCCGGGCGGGGGATGGTGGTCGTGCCGGGTCACCGGCGCTGGAGTGGGCACCGAGTACCATTATTCAATAGACGGTGGGGAGTCGCTGCCGGACCCCCGTTCGCCGAGCCAGCCGCGCGGAGTGCTGGGGCCTTCGGTGGTGGTCGATCCGGGCTCGTTTTCCTGGAGCGATGCGGCCTGGTGTGGGATCCACCTGCCCTCGGCGGTGATCTACGAGTGCCACGTGGGGACCTTCACCCCCCAGGGGACCTTTGCCGGGGTCGAGCAGCGTTTGGAGCACCTGGTGTCGCTAGGGGTGGACGCCATCGAGCTGATGCCGGTGGCGGAGTTCTCCGGGGAGCGGGGCTGGGGGTACGACGGGGTGGACCTGTTCGCCCCCCACCACGCCTACGGCGGCCCCGAGGGCCTCGCCGCCCTGGTGGACGCCTGCCACGCCAGCGGGGTCGCGGTGATCATGGACGTGGTCTACAACCACCTGGGACCAGTGGGGAACTTCCTCGGACGCTTCGGTCCCTACTTCACCGACCGCTACTCGACGCCGTGGGGATCGGCGGTCAACTTCGACGGGCCGGGCAGCGACGAGGTGCGGGCCTTCTTCGTGGACAACGCGCTGATGTGGCTGCGCGACTACCACTGCGACGGGCTGCGCCTGGACGCGGTGCACGCGATCATGGACGCGTCGGCAGTCCATATCTGTGAGGAGGTTGCCTTGGGAGTCGGCGAGCTGTCGGACTCGCTCGGGCGCTCGCTGTTCGTGATCGCCGAGTCCGACCTGAACGACCCGCGCCTGGTGCGCCGGCGGGAGGTGGGCGGCTACGGCATGGACGCCCAGTGGAGCGACGACTTTCACCACGCCCTGTTCGCCCTGCTGAGCGGGGAGTCGGCCGGCTACTACGCCGACTTCGGCACCATGGAGGACCTGGGCCGGGCGCTGTGCGGCGGCTACGTCTACGACGGCCGGTTTTCGCCTTACCGGGGCCGGACCCACGGCCGCCCCCTCGGAGAGTTGAGCGGATCGGCCCTGATCGGGTACTTCGAGGACCACGACCAGGTGGGGAACCGGGCGCTGGGCGAACGGACCGCCTCCCTCGTCGGTGAGGACAGGGTGCTGGTCGGGCTGGGGCTGGTGTTCTGCTCCCCGTTCGTGCCCATGTTGTTCCAGGGCGAGGAGTGGGGGACCCGGACACCGTTCCTCTACTTCACCGACGACGCAGACGCCGAGCTGGGCCGGGCGGTGAGCGAGGGCCGGCGCTCGGAGTTCATCCAGTTCGGCTGGGACCCCTCCCAGGTCCCCGACCCCCAGGCACACGAGACCTTCGAGGCTTCCAGGCTGGACTGGTCGGAGCTGTCCACACCGGGCGCCGGGCGCGTGCTGGAGTGGGTACGGCTCCTGGTCGGCCTGCGCAGGTCGTGGCCCGAGCTCGCCGACGGGCGTCTCGACCGGGTACGGGTGAGCCATGACGCCGAGGCGGGTTGGTTCCGCATGGAGCGAGGCCGGGTCTCGGTGGTGGCCAACGTCGGCAGCTGGGGGGTCACCGTCGCCTGTGGGACCCGTGGGGCCGGTGGGGCCGAGTTGGGCGGCAAGTCGTCGGTCGGGCGGTCGGTCGGGCCGTCGGTTGGACGGTCGGTCGGGCCGTGGCAGGGCGGGGGTGACCCGGACTCTTGGAGACTGCTGGCGAGTTCGATGCCGGGGGTGGCCCTGGACGGGGAACGGGTCCAGCTGCCACCCGACTCGCTGGCGGTGCTGGCCTGGGACGTTTGACTGCTCCCACGACTGAGCGACAGCAAAGGTAATCAGGAGCTCGCCAGCGAAATGTTGAAAGCCAGGCGCGGTCAACTTCGGGGTCGGTTGCACGCGAGTGCGACCAACAAGATCAAACACTCGAGGCCGGATCGGGTCGCCAACCAGGAGGAGTCGACGGATGTCGGCGCGGTCATTCGGTGACGACCCGTCCCCATCGGGCGGATGGCACCAGTCGCTACCAGAGGGCGGACGCAACGGCGACGGGGAGGTCGTCGCCGCTCAAGAGGCCGATGGGGCACTCGGTCGAACCTGACCCGCGCCCCGACAGTTCCTGCGGCCGATGGGTGGTAGAGTGGCGAGGCCGGCCACTGTGCGGGCAAGTTGGACCTGTGGTGCAGCCTGGAGTGCACGCCGGCCTGTCAAGCCGGAGGTCGCGGGTTCAAATCCCGTCAGGTCCGCCACTGGTCGGGTAGCTCAGTTGGTAGAGCGCGCGCCTGAAAAGCGCGAGGTCACCGGATCGATGCCGGTCCCGACCACGTCGAAGGTGCAGCCAGCGGTGGGTGTCCTGCCCGCGCCTGCGGCGCTCACTGGAGCTTCGGACCCAAACTGGCAGCAGGGACGCCGGTTGGGGACCCGTCGCCATCGCGGGGACCCGTCGCCATCGCGGGGACTCGTCGCCATCGCGGGGACTCGTCGCCATCGCGGGGACTCTAGACTAAGTCTATGACTAAGTCTGTTGGCGTCCACGAAGCCAAGACCCACCTCTCACGACTGCTGGATTGCGTCGCTGGCGGCGAGGAGGTCCTCATCACCCGCCGGGGGGAACCGGCAGCCCGGCTGGTGGCGGTGGGCGAGCGGGCCGAGCGCAGCTTCGGCGTGGACCGAGGCCGTCTCGCTATCGCCGAAGACTTCGATGCCCCGCTCGACCGTGAGATGCTCGATGCCTTCGATGCCCTCGATGCCCTCGAGGGCTAAGCCGTGCGCCTGCTGCTCGACACATCGGTCTTCTTATGGTTGCTCTCGGAGCCGGAGCGGCTGGGCGACCACGTCGGATACCTGGCTGACCCAGGTAACGAACTGCTCCTCTCGGCGGCCAGCTCATGGGAGATCGTTATCAAATCGGGGCTCGGCAAGCTCGCGCTTCCGGATGATGCGAGGCGCTACGTTCCGGACCGGATGCGTCTGATCGGGGCAGCGCCGCTCGCCGTTGAGCACGCCCACGCCCTGGGCGTCAGCGAACTGCCGCTGTTGCACCGAGATCCCTTCGACCGCATGCTGGTGGCCCAGGCTCGCCACCTCCGTTTGCAGATCGTCACCTCCGATACCCAGATCGCTCGCTACGACGTGGAGACGCTGCTGGTCTGATGGCTCTTTCCGGCGCGCGGTCTGCCCTTGGTCGCCAGGCTGCGGTCGGCGGGGTCTATCCTGGAGAGGGTGGCCCGTAAGTTCTATATCCGCACGTTCGGGTGCCAGATGAACGAGGCCGACTCCGAGCGCTTGGCGGGGGTGCTCGAGGCCGACGGGATGGAGCCGACTACCGACCTCGAGGGCGCCGACGTGGTGGTGCTTAACACCTGTTGTATCAGGGAGAACGCGGACAACAAGCTCTACGGGAACCTGGGGATGCTCAAGTCCCTCCAAGTCGAGCACCCCGGGATGCAGATTGCGGTCGGCGGCTGCCTGGCACAGAAGGACAAGGAGCTCATCCAGCTCCGCGCCCCCCACGTTGACGCGGTGTGGGGGACCCACAACGTCGCCCGGGCGGCGGAGCTACTGCGCGAAGCTGCGGCCGAGGGCCCGGTCATGGAGGTGCTGGAGGTGGCGCCCGAGGACCAGGGCTACGCGTCAGCGTTGCCGGTCCGGCGCAAGTGTGCCCACGCGGCCTGGGTGACCATCCAGGTCGGATGCGACAACTCCTGCGCTTTCTGCATAGTGCCGGCGGTCCGGGGTCCGGAGGTGAGCCGCCCTTTCGGCGAGCTGGTCGCCGAGGTGGAGGGCCTCGCCCGTGCGGGCGTGGTCGAGGTCACCCTGCTGGGCCAGAACGTCAACTCCTACGGTCGGGACATCACGCTGAGCCTCCGTAGTGCCCCAGTTGGTAAAATTGAGCCCGGTGTGCCTCCGGGCGGCAAGCCACTCCCGACCAGCCCGGGTCCTTTCGCCCCGCAACCCGCGGGCGTTGCGCTGTCGGGGCTTGCCGGTCGGCCCACAGGTGCCGATTGGAGGGCGGGCGCGGCGTGGGTCGCCGATGGCAGGGGGCGGGCGCGCCCACTGTTCGGCGACCTGCTCCGAGCGGTCGGTGCGGTCCCGGGAATCAGCCGGGTCCGTTTCACCAGCCCGCACCCGAAGGACCTGCGTCCGGAGACCATTGCCGCGATGGCCGAGACCCCTGCGGTCTGCGAGCACCTCCACCTTCCCCTGCAGTCGGGGAGCGACGCCACCCTGGCCGCGATGCGCAGGGGCTACACCGCTGAGCGCTACCTGGCCCGGCTGGCGGCGGCCCGGGCCGCGATCGACGACCTGGCGGTCACCACCGACATAATCGTGGGCTTTCCTGGGGAGACCGAGGACGATTTCTCCGCCACGCTGGAGGTGGTGGCGGAGGCGGCCTACGACAGCGCTTACACCTTTATTTTCTCGCCGAGGCCGGGGACCCGTGCAGCGCAGATGAGCGAGAGCTTTGTTCCCCCCGAGGTGGTGGCCGAACGCTTCGAGCGCCTCACCGTAGTGGTGCAGCGCTCTGCCCTGGCCCGGCACGAGGCGAGGGTAGGACGGGTGGAGGAGGTGGTCATCGAGGGTCCGAGCAAGCGCGATCCATCCCGGACCTCCGGCCGTACCCGCCAGAACAAGCTGGTCCACTTTGCCCCGCCCCCCGGTGCCCCGCTGGCCCCGGGGAGCTTCGCCCGTGTGCAGGTCACCTCTGCTGCCCCCCACTACCTGGGCGGGGAGCTGGTCTCGGTAGCGCCCGGCAGCGGCCGCAGGCGGATACCGCTTCAGGTGAGGTGAGACTCGGTCGTACTGCCGCCGTGGTCGACCTGGCGCTCGCGGCGTGCATGATGGCGGTGGGCAGCTACGGGGTAGCCCGTCACGACCTCTTCGCCGGCTGGCCCTGCGTCGGCTTCGGTTTCGTCTTCACCTCTCTGGCCTCTGTCTGGGCTCGGTCGATGCGTGCCCGCTCTTCCACCCGTGGCGCCCTGATCGCCAGGAAGTGACTACTCGCCGCGGCGACACGCCTCCAGGGACACGGCCGGGGACACGGCCAGGGACACGGCCATGAACGTTACTGTGGCCATCGTCGGTGCGACGGCGTCCGGGAAGTCGTCGCTGGCCATGGGGCTGGCTCGGCACCGGCCGGGGGCCGAGATCGCGTCGGTCGATTCAATGGTGGTGTACCGGGGCATGGACATCGGTACCTCAAAGCCCAGCCCGGCGGATCGGGCCGAGGTCCCTCACCACCTGATTGACCTGGCCGATCCGTCCGAGGGCTTCTCGGTAGGTCGCTTCCAGCAAGTGGCGATTCCAGTGCTGGACGACCTCCGGGCGCGGGATGTCCAAACCATCCTGGTCGGTGGGACCGGGCTCTACCTGCGCAGCGTGATTGACCCGCTGTCAATACCAGGACGGTGGCCTGGCCTGGCCGCCGAGCTGGAGGGCGAGGCCGATCGGGAGGGCGGGGTGATTGCGCTGCACCAAAGGCTGGCCGCGCTTGACCCGGTCGCAGCAAGCCGGATGCTGCCCGCCAACCGTCGCCGGGTCATCCGCGCTCTCGAGGTAACCCTGGGGAGCGGCCGGCCGTTCTCCTCCTCTGGCCCTGGCCTTGGGACCTATGCTCCGGTCCCCGTTCAGATGGTGGGCCTCCGCTTGCCCCGCGAGGTTCGGGCCGCCAGGATCGCAGATCGGGTCGGCGCGCAGATGGAGGCCGGGTGGCTTGACGAGGTCCGGCTGCTGGCTGAGCGGCCGGGGGGATTATCCAGGACCGCGCGCCAGGCCCTCGGCTACCGGGAGCTGCTCGCCCACCTGGAGCAGGGTCTTGGACTGACCGAAGCCCTGGAGCAGGTGGTGCGGCGCACCCGGGCATTCGCCAGGCGCCAGGAGGCTTGGTTCTCCCGGGACCCTCGCATCAGGTGGTTGGACACAGACGGCGACGATCCTGAGAAACTCCTGCGCGAGGTGCTCGAAGTCCTGCGAGAATGGTAAACGTGCTCAAGTTCGCCAAGTACCACGGTATCGGGAACGACTTTCTGGTGGTGGATGGGTCCGTCGCGTCACCGGCCCCGCGCTGGCCGGAGGTGGCGCGCGGCTTGTGCGAGCGGCACCGCGGGGTCGGGGCGGACGGGCTGATCGTGGCCCTGCCCGGGTCCGGCGGCTCGGACCTGACCATGCTGTTGTACAACGCCGACGGTGGCCTTGCCGAGATGAGCGGCAACGGTATCCGCTGCCTGGCGCTCTTCGCACGGGAGGCAGGCATCGTGGCGGTTGACGACTTTGTGGTATCGACTGGGGCCGGGCTCCGCCGGGTCGAAGTCGGACCGATCACGGAGGCCGGCCTGGCTACGGTGAGGGTAGACATGGGAGTTGCCACGGTGGACGAGGTCGATCTCCTGGTCGAGGACCCGCGTGGGGGTTCGGGCTGGCGGGGTCGAGCCGTAGACGTGGGCAATCCCCACCTGGTGATGGTCTGCGACAACCTCGAGACCCTGGATCTGGGGGCGATCGGCCCCGCTTTGGAGGCCGGCCGCCCTGGCGGGGTCAACCTGGAGTGGGTGCGGGCGCGCCCGGGAGCGGCCGAGTTGGATCTGGCGGTTTGGGAACGGGGAGTCGGCCCCACCTTGGCCTGCGGCACCGGGTCGGTTGCCGCCGCCGCCGCTGGACTGGCGATGGGGCTGCTCGGTGCTCGGACCGTGAAGGTCCACAATCCCGGCGGGACTCTGACGATCGACTGCTCGAATGAGTCTGCGTGGTTGGTTGGGCCGGCTCAGCGGATTGCCTGGTTGGAGGTCGATCTGGAGGTGTCGACGGCCGAGCGGGCTCCGGGTCCGCAACCTGAGGCCGACGACTGGGCGGTGGTGGCCGAGGGGGCTGTGGAGTGGGGCTGGAACTGGGCCTCCGGCGCGGGTTGGGGTACACCGAAGGGATGAGTGCCTGGTCAGTGCCCCTCTGCGGGAGGATTCTGTGCGGGAGGATTCGGTGCGGGAGGATTCTGTGCGGGAGGATTCTGTGCGGGCGGATTCTGTGCGGGCGGATTCTGTGCGGGCGGACTCCTAGCTGATGAGCCTCATCGAGCGGAGTTTCAGGGAGCGTATGATCCTGGTGGGGGTTGCCATCCCACCGGTCAGTCTGGAGGAGGCCGAGGCCGGGATCGACGAGCTGGCCCGGCTGGTTGACACAGCTGGGGCCGACGAGGCCGCGAGGGTGCTCCAGCGGAGAGACCGACCCGACCCGGCGACCTACGTCGGCAAGGGCAAGGCGGCGGAGCTGCACGAACTGTCCGAGGCGGTCGACGCTGACACTGTCGTCTTCGACGACGTGCTCACCCCGGGCCAGCAGCGCAACCTGGAGAAGATCCTGGGTCGCACCGCCATCGACCGTACTGCGGTGATCCTGGACATCTTCGCCCAGAATGCCCACACCCAGGAGGGCATGACCCAGGTGGAGCTGGCGCTGCTGCGCTACCGGCTCCCGAGGCTGCGCGGGAAGGGCGGCACTCTGTCCCAGCAGGCCGGTGGCATCGGCACCCGGGGGCCCGGCGAGACCCAGCTGGAGGTAGACCGGCGGCGCCTGCTCAAGCGGATGACCCGGCTGGAGGCCGACCTGAGCCAGTTGACCAAGACCCGGCGGACCCAGCGCAAGGGTCGCCAGCGGTCGCGGCTGCGGACGGTCTCGCTGGTGGGTTACACCAACTCCGGCAAGTCCACCCTGTTGAACCGGCTCACCGACGCGGGGGTCCTGGTTGAGGACCGGTTGTTTGCCACCCTCGACCCGCGTACCCGCCGGCTCGACCTGCCGGGCGGCGAGGCAGTGCTCTGCTCGGACACGGTGGGCTTCGTGCGTAAGCTGCCGCACGAGCTGGTGGAGGCCTTCCGCTCCACCCTGGAGGTGGTGGCGGAGTCGGACCTGCTGGTGCATGTGGTGGATGCGTCAGCTCCCGACCTCCAGGGCCAGATCGACGCCGTCCGGCGGGTGCTGGGCGAGATCGAGGCCGACGGCGTGCCCGAACTATTGGCCTTCAACAAGGTCGACCGTCTCGTCCCTGACCCTGCCCGCGCCGAACCCGCTGAAGGTGCCTGGGCCGGACGGGGCTCGCCCGCCAAAACCACCAGCGCCGCGGACCTTGTGGCCGCCAATCCCGGGTCGGTGGCGATATCAGCGCTGACCGGGGCGGGGATCGAGGACCTGCTGGTGGCGGTCAGCGACCGGCTCAGGGCGCTTGACCGGGTGATCGAGCTGTTCGTCCCCTACGACCGAGGTGACATCGTGGCCGCAGTCCACCGGGAGGGAGAAGTCCTGGTCGAGTCCCACGAGGTGTCGGGTACTCGGTTGCGTGCCCGGCTGGACGATGCCGGCTTGGCGGTGGCAAGGCCATTCCTGGTGGCCGAACGAGACCCAGGGTCGAACTTTGTACAATGAACGCGTCTGGGGTGACTTGATTGTCCAAAGTTCGGGCTGAAGGCTCCGTATGACAGGTTACCGGCCCCCGCCGTACCCCTATGAGCGGCTCGGGCGCGCCCGAGCACTGGCCGATGCCCACCCAGGTGGGTTGGTGGACCTCTCGATTGGAACCCCGTGCGACCCGCCGCCTCCCGCGGTGGTTGCGGCACTCGCCAGTTCGGGTGCAGAGCGTGGCTACCCTTCCTCGGTGGGCAGCGCCCGCTTCAGGGAGGCGGCACGCGGGTGGCTGGCCCGGAACTTGTTGGTCGAGGTGGACGCCAGTTCGGTACTGGCCTGCGTGGGGACCAAGGAGATGGTGGTCTCGCTACCCCACTGGCTTCGGCTGCGCAACCCGGAACGCGACACCGTCTTGTATCCCGAGCTTGCCTACCCCAGCTACGCCATGGGTGCCGAGCTGGCGGGGTGTCAGGCGGTGCCCGTCCCGCTGCGCGCCGATGGCAGCGGCCGGCTGGACCTGGGGCGGGTATTGGAGGCGGACGCAGCCAGGGCTCTGGTGCTGTGGGTCAACAGCCCAGCCAACCCGACCGGCGCACTCGACGACCTGGGCCGGGCGGCGGAGTGGGGCCGTGCTCACGGTGTGTTGGTGGTTAGCGACGAGTGCTACGTGGCCTTCACCTGGGACGGCCCCGGCCGCAGCATCTTGGAAAACGGACCCGAGGGTGTGCTCGCGCTGCATTCGCTTTCCAAGCGTTCCAACCTCGCAGGGCTGCGGGTTGGGTTCTGCGCGGGAGACCCGGAGCTCGTCCACTATCTTGGCGAGGTCCGCAAGCACGCCGGGCTGATGGTTTCCGGGCCGGTACAGGTGGCCGCGGTTGTCGCCCTGGACGACGAGGCCCACGTGGTCGCCCAGCGGATGCGCTATCGGGAGCGCCTGGACCGCTTCGCCGCAGTGCTGGGACAGGTCGGGATCGACGTATCTCCGCCGGCCGGGGGCTTCTACCTCTGGGCGAGCGTGCCTGGCACCACCGGGGGGCCCGCTGGTCCGGGTCCCGCTGGTCCGGGTCTAGCCGGTCCGGGTCCCGCTGGTCCGGGTCCCGCTGGTCCGGGTCAGGGTCCCGCTTGGGCTTGGACCGAGGAGCTGGCCCGGCGTGGCGGGGTTCTGGTCAGCCCCGGGGACCTCTACGGTCCTGCTGGGACCGCCCATATGCGGGTTGCCATGGTGGCGCCGATGGACCGCCTCGACCTCGTTGCCCGGCGCATGGGGGTGGACTGAGGAGGTCTATGTGAACTGAGGAGCGCTACCCGTCCACACGACGGGTAGCGC
>JBOGGT010000088.1:0-27560 GCA_050744225.1 Acidimicrobiales bacterium
CCCCTGCGCCGGCACGCCCGGTCCAGGCCCCGCCGCCCCCCGTCGCTGCCCCGGCCCCGGCGGCCAGAGTCCTGGCGGCCAACTCTGCCTCGGCGAAGGAGTCCCCGCCGACCTCGGCAATCAGCCAGGCCGAGCCCTCGGGCAGCAGGTCCGCTCCCGCAACCCCGGCGTGCCTGGCGTATCCGACCAGGACATCGTCCATCCCCTCAAGGCCGATCGGGTCCAGCGCCATCACTGACGGCACCGCATCCGCCGCGGCAACGATGGACGGGTAGCCGAGCACAACCAGTGCTCGCCAGGCCGGCCGGGGCACCAGCGAGACCACCGCGGAGAGCACCACCACACAAGTCCCCTCGGTGCCTACCAGTGCCCGTGCGAGGTTGAATCCCCGGTCGTTCAGAAGCTCGTCCAGGTTGTATCCCGATACCCGCCGCGCGATGGGCGGGTATCGGGTCCGGATCGGACCCTCGTAGCGCTGCGCGAGCGAGCGCAGGCTCCGGTAGATGTCCCCGGTTCGACCCCCCACCGCTGCAAGGGTTTCGATCTCGGTTTCGCTGGTCCGCCCGAGCCTGAGCTGCACGCCATCGTAGGTGACCACGTCGAGGGCCGCGATGTTGTCCGAAGTGCGTCCGCAGCCGATGGAGTGCATCCCGCACGCGTTGTTCCCGATCATCCCGCCGAGGGTGGCCCGGTTATGGCTGGCCGGGTCCGGCCCAAAGGCCAGCCCGTGCTCGCCAGCCGAGAGCTGCAGCTGGTCCAGGACCGTGCCGGGCGCCACCCTCGCTGTCCTCCCCACCGGGTCTAGCTCGGTCACTCCCTTCATCCAACGCGAGCAGTCGATCACTACCGCTCGGTTGCACCCCTGGCCGGCAAGGCTGGTCCCCGCACCCCTCGGGATCACCGGGACCTCAAAGTCCCGGCAGGTCGCCAGAGCAGCTACCACGTCCCCTGGGTGTCGCGGTAGCACGACCCCCAGGGGGACCTGGCGGTAATTGGAGGCATCGGTGGCGTACATCGCTCGACTTCCCGCATCGAAGCGGACCTCGCCGTCGAGGTTGGCGCTCAGCGCCGATGCAAGAGGACGCAGGTCTTTGGGCGAGATAGACGAAATTATAAAATGGGACTCCGGGGTTCGGGTCCGGTTGTTGTGCGGTCAGGTGCTGGCGGAACTCCAGTCCTCGGGGCTCAGGTAGAGGTAGGCGTCTTGCGGGGTTACCCCTTTTAGTGTGGAGCTGACCTCGGTGAGCTGGTAGTCGCGAGAAGGGAGCCAGATCCAGGGGACCTGGGTAACCAGGTAGTCCACGTAGTCGTAGAACTCGCTTGGGCCGTTGTCGTGGAGGCTGGCCGCAACATTCGCCGTGTTGGTCGCGTCGTTGTAACCCCCCAGGTCTCCTGGACTGCCCTTGACGAACAGGCCCTCTCCAGTGGGTTCGATGCTGTACGGGTATCCCTGGTAGGTGGCCAGCTGCCAGCTGCAGGTGCTGGTACACGGTTTGATCTGCCTGGCGAACGATGCCGGGGGGGTCGCGACCAGCTTGATCAGCACGCCCGCCTGTACGGCGGCCGACTTGATCACCTCCAGCTCCTCGGCGAGCGTCGCATCGCCGGAGGGGTAGCTCAGGTTCATGCTCAGCGCTTCGCCCTGGGTGATGCCCGGGCCACACGCCCTGGGGTTGACGCACGTGCGTGGGGTCCCCGGCGTCCCCGCCTGCCAACCGTGAGCTGTCAGAAGGTTCGTGGCCTTGGTGATGCTGAACGGGTAAGGGGCGGCCTGCTCGGGTGGTGCAGCGTAGGGGTTGTTTGCTGGAGCCAGGGGGACCGGCCCGTAGCTGGCGCTGGCGAATCCTCCGAAGACCGATGAGACCAGGGCCTTCTGGTCGACCAGTTCTTGCAGAGCTTGGCGGATATAGGCCTGGTGGAGCAGTGGAGCGACCTTGGGGTTGGTGAGGTTGGGAATGATCCCAGCAAGGTCGAGGCCCACCCACGGTGCCAGGCCGAATCCCGCCTCGTGCAGCACCGATCTATCGGCCAGCAGGTCCTGCGGGAGATACCCCACGTCGAGGCGGCCCGCTGCGAGGGCATCCACCTCCTCGGTGCCATTGGCGAATGCCAGCTCCTGGAACGACGCCAGAGCTGGGGGGTCCGAGCCCGAATAAGCCGGGTTGGGCACGAACGTCGCCTGACCGGTGCCGAACGACCGGAGCATCCAGGGACCGTCGACCGTCTTCCACAACGGGTTGGTGGCGAAGGTGGCAGTGTCACGGGCCTGGCTCTCCAGGTAGGTCCAGACCGACCTGGCTCCAGCAACGGTCTCGTCGTAGTTCCCCACCTTTCCGCTCGTGGATTCCTTGTCCCAGACGTGCTGAGGCACAGGCGTGATAAGCGACAGCTGGTCATCGGTGAACCAGAACTGGGACCAGGCTCCCTTGAGCTTGAGCAACAGGGTCCTTTCCCCTGTCACCGTGGCACTGGCGATATTGTCGGGGAACTGGCCGGGGACGTACCCGCTCCATGCGGACTTGTTCGATCTGACCAGGTCGAGGAAGAAGCTCAGGTCTCTCGCCGTCACTGGCTGCCCGTCGGACCAGGCCCAATCCTTCAGGGTGATGGTTACGCTGGTGTCATTGGAGTTGTAGTCGATGGATGAATAGAGACTCTTCGTGGGGTCGGGGCCGAGCTGCTCTCCGGTGCCCGGCCAGACCAGGGGTCGCCACATCAGGGACGAGAACTGAGCGGTGTTGGCCACCGTGGCGTAGCCGGTGGGAGTGATCGGGGAGATGAAGGCCGGCGTCTTGCCCGGAGCTTCGGCGAAGGTTGCGACGTTGTCGAGTCGCGCCGATGGGGCCGTGGTGGTTGTGGTGCTGGATGACGTGGCTCTGGCTGTCGTGGTCGTCATTCCCGGTGCCACGGTCGTCGTGGTGGGGTGTTTGACCGGAGGCGGCGATCCGCAGGCTGCCACGGTCAGGGTGCCGGCCATGAGTAGAGCCACTGTCAGTCTCGTCCGCCCGCGTGACCTCACCGCCATAAGGTAGAGCAATGGCGATCCATTCCAAGCTCACCGTCAAGGATCCCGGCGGCAAGTCGCCAGCTGGGACGGCCCCCGCCAGCGCTGCCTCAGCCCGGCGCCAGCCCACCGAGGAGGAGCGAGCTACCCGCAAGACAAGGGTGGCCGCGGCCAAGGACGCGCTGGCCAGATCCGTCGGGCTGCGGGGGGATCACGTCCCCCCGGCCCGCTCCGCTCTCAAGAGCTACCTGAGACAGCTGAACGAGCCCCATCAGCCGACCGAGGACCAATTCCGGGCCTTGGTGGAGGGTCCATTCCGGGTCCCGCCCAAGCCCAGGGGCGAGCGCCGGTAGCACTGGGAGGTTGATCCGGGCGGAGGCCGGCTCGGCTCAGGAGACCCGCCGGGCTCAGCCGGGCCGCCAGGCTCACCCGGGCCGCCGGGCTCACCCGGGCTCACCCGGGCCGCCGGGTCCACCAGGGCTCACCCGGGCCGCCGGGTCCAGCCGGAGGGGTCCAGTGGGCCTTGGCCGGCACCGAGCGTCCAGTCCATCGACCCTTCGATCGCTTCACGGACAAAGTGCTTGGCGGCTGTTATCGCCTCGATGGGCTGGAGGCCCAGCGCCAGGTACGCGGTGATCGCCGCCGAGAAGGTGCACCCGGTGCCGGCAAGGTTGCGGCTGTTTCGTCGCGGAGCGCTCAGGAGGGTGATCTCCTGCCCGTCGAACACGACATCCACCGATTCTGATCCACCGAGGTGGCCGCCCTTGATCACCACCACTTCTGGCCCATGGTGGTGGAGCTGGCGCGCGGCTTGGGCCATGTCTTCCAGGCTGGTGACCGGTCGTCCGACCAGGATGGCCGTCTCCGCCAGGTTCGGGGTTACCACGGTCGCGAGCGGGAATAGCAGGCTCAGGTATTCGAGCTCGGCCGTCTTCTCGAGCAGTCGGTCACCACTGGTGGCCCTTAGTGCCGGGTCCACCACAAGGGGGGGAAAGCCCGGCAGCGCTGCTTGGCCGGCCACCTGTCGAAGAACCTCCCCGTTCCCCAGCATGCCAGTTTTGGCCGCGCCGGGACGCAGGTCGCTGATCACCGCCTCTATCTGAGCAACGACCACCTCAGGGGGCACCGGGTGGATCGCGCTGATCCCCACTGTGTTTTGTGCGGTCACCGCGGTCACCGCGCAGGTTCCATGCACCCCGAGTGCCGCGAAGCACTTGAGATCGGCTTGCACCCCGGCTCCGCCACCCGAATCCGAACCTGCGATGCTGAGCGCAACCCTGGGGGTCACGGACGAACCGCCCGCCCCGCCAGGCCGGCCCCGCCAGGCCCCCCGGCCCCGCCAGGCCCCCCGGCCCCGTCAGGCCCCCCGGCCCCGTCAGGCCCCCCGGCTGCGCCCAGCGCGGCACGACCATCGAGGCAAGACGAGGCGATCGCAAGCTCCCGCTTTGGGATCCGTCCGGCGAGACGGGCAAGGCGCCCGGCCTCGACCGCTCCGGCGATCGCGCGTGCCATCTTCGCCGGATGCTGCGCCCGAGTGATGGCAGACGCAACGAGCACCGCGTCACAACCCAGCTCCATCGCCAGAGCGGCATCCGAGGCAGTGCCCACCCCGGCGTCCAATACCACCGGAACAGAGGCGCTCTCCGCGATGACCGCGATGTTGTACGGGTTCAGGATCCCCAAGCCGGTCCCGATGGGTGACCCGAGGGGCATGACCGCGGCGCATCCGAGCTGTTCCAGGCGTCGAGCCACGACCGGATCGTCGTTGGTGTATGCGAGCACCACGAATCCATCGCGAACCAGCGCCTCCGAGGCGGCAATGAGCTCGACTGGGTCCGGCAGGAGAGTCTTGTCGTCGGCGATGACCTCCAGCTTCACCCAGTCGGTCTGGAGGGCCTCCCGAGCCAGCTGGGCGGTGAGGACTGCTTCGTGAGCGGTGTGACAGCCGGCGGTGTTGGGCAGGACCATGAGCCCGAGATCTGCCAGGACGTCGAGGATCGAGCCGCGAGCGCTCGGGTCCATCCGCCGCATCGCGACGGTGGCAAGGGCGGTGCCCGACGCAGCGAGTGCCTCGCGAAGCTGTGTCAGGCTGGACATGCCTCCAGTTCCCATCAGGAGACGCGAGCCAAGTGGCGTGCCCGCTATTACCAGATGGTCGGATTGCTGCGGGTGGTCGGATTGCTCCAGCGGGGTGGTGGGTGGGGTCACCTCAGCCCCCCTGGGACGGGACCAGGACTTCCACCCGGTCGAGGTCCTGGAGGGCGGTTGTGTTCCACCGGTTCTGAGGGACCACGGTTTCGTTGAGGGCGACTGCCACCCCCGACGAGATGCTCGGCAGGCTCTTGAGCAAGTCGGCGACCGTGGCGCCTCGGCGGAGCTGGTGCGGTTTACCGTTGAGCGTCACTTCGAATTGGCTCTCCTGTCCGCTCACTGGGCAAGTTCCCAGCCAGCGGGCTCCCAGCCAGCGGGTTCCCAGCGCCTGGGGGAAAAGGGGGCAATCAGCGCGGGCGACTCCCCGCCGGCGAGGACCTCAGCTATCGAGTCCGCGGTCACCGGTGCCAGCAGGATCCCATTTCGATAGTGACCGGTGGCAATCACCAGCCCCTCCACGCCCGATGGGCGGCCGAGCATGGGGGCGTTGTCCGGCGATCCTGGTCGTAGGCCCGCGTGGGTCTCCACCAGTTCCAGGTCGTCTACCGCCCGGAGCACTGCCCGGGCGTCCTCCAGCAGGTCGGCTACAGAGCCGACCTTGACCCTGGTGTCAAAGCCCTGCTCCTCCACGGTTGCTCCGAGCACCACCGTGCCGTCCAGCCGCGGCACCAAGTAGACGCTGGAGCCTTTCACCAGGCCCTTCAGGTTCCGGGAGAGCACCGGTGCCGTTGCAGGCCCGTTCAGGCGGAGAATGACCCCCTTGACCGGCCGCACCGGTGGTGAGGCGTGGGGTGCAAGGCCACCGATCTGGCCCGACCAGCACCCGGCAGCGAGCAGCACCTGCCCACCGGCGAGGGTTGTCCCGTCGCCCAGCTGGACCCCCACAGCCCGCGCACCCCTGCGTGATAGTTGCTCGACTCGGGCCGCTACCAGGCGCACTCCGGACCGCTGGCACGCAGCGCCCAGCGCCTCGATCAGGAGTCGGTTGTCGACCTGGTGGTCTCCGGGGGCGAGCAGACCGCCGCTTATTCCGGGTGCCAGGAGCGGTTCCAGCCGGCGGCAGTCGCTGGGACCGACCAGCTCACTGGGCAGCCCCAGCGAATGATGGAACCTGCAAAGCTTCTCCAGAACCGCCAGGTCACCACGATCGGCCGCCACCGCCAAGGTTCCGCAGGCGCGGTAGCCCACGCCCATCCCGCTGGCCATCTCCAACTCGGCGGAAAACTCCGGCCAGGCTCGGGCCGACGCCAGGTTGAGGCGGATCAGAGCCTCTTCGCCATAGTGTGCCTCGCTGACTGGCGCCAACATGCCCGCAGCAGCCCAGCTGGCACCCTTCCCGGGCAAGGGATCGACCAGGGTCACACTCAGCCCTTTGACTGCCGCCCTCCACGCACAGGAGAGGCCGATTACTCCGCCACCGATTACGATCACGTCCACGGGCGAGCGGTCACCGCCCTCATGTGGCTTTGGGGTCATGATGGCTCCATCTTGAGCGGTCCTGAGAGCAAACCATGGGGTTCCCAACCTCCCTGCGCCGGCATTACCCGGATCAGGTGCGAACGGTCGGCAGCTGTCAGCTTGCCCTCTCAGCCCGGTCCAACCGGGCTCCCGTGTGCTGCCACCCTACCTGCTCCCTGTGCTGCCCGCCTGCCTGCCCGCACGCCGCTCGCTAGCGCCTCCCTGCTCCCTGCCCGGCTGGTCGCTGTCCCAGCCGCTGACGAATGGCCTTGGCCAGGTCGGCCCCGGCGTTTTCCCTCAGGTTTCGCGGTGTAACGGCCAGTACGGCCCACCCAGCAGCTGCGCGGCGGAGGGATCGCGCCTTGTCTTTGTGGAAGGGTCTTTGTGGAAGGGTCTTTGTGGAAGGCGTCGGGGTCGTGGTGCCAGGCCTCGCTGTCGAGGGCCAGCATCTGCCAGATCCAGGCGAGGTCGATTCTCGCAACCACGCGACCTGAGTCGACAACGGTGTGCTGGAGGGTCGGGGTGGCCGCCCGGCGACACTGGCGAACCCGGCGTCACTGGCCCCGGCGAGCTGGGCTAGCCTGAGTGAGAGGACACAGACCTGCTCTGCCCGGGTGAACGAGTGAGGGGAGAGGCCCATGTTGAGCACCATGCAGGACGGCTCGCTGACGATCACGGGGATCCTTCGTCACGGGTTGTTTGCCCACCAGAACAGCAAGGTGGTCACCTACACCGGACCGCGTTCCCCAGCCAGGATCGCTGACTTTGCCACTGTAGGGGAGCGTGCGGCGCGCCTGGCCCGAGCACTTGCGGCCATAGGTGTGGGCCGGGCGGATCGAGTCGCCACCTTCTCCTTCAACCACCAAGAGCACCTGGAGGCTTACTTTGCAGTCCCCTGCATGGGATCGGTGCTCCACACCCTGAACATCCGGCTGTTTCCGGCCCAGCTGGCGTACGTGATCAACCATGCCGAGGACAAGGTCATCCTGCTCGACGCGATCCTGGCTCCGGTCCTTGCAAGGGTCATCGAACAAGCCACGACGGTCGAGCAGCTGGTCGTCATCGGGGAGGGCGACATCGACGCCCTCCGGAAGGCGTTCAGTGGCCCGATCACTCCCTACGAGGAGCTCATCGGCCAGGCACCCGGCGCCACCATGGAGTGGCCGGGCCTCGATGAGCACGAAGCGGCGGCCATGTGCTACACCAGCGGGACCACCGGCAACCCCAGGGGGGTGGTCTACAGCCACCGTGCGACCTGGCTACACGCCCTGGCTTCTACCTCCGCAGCAATTTCCGGCATCAGCCAGGCGGACACGGTGCTTCCGATCGTCCCCATGTTCCACGTCAACGCATGGGGAGTTCCTTATGCGGCGTGGCTGTCCGGAGCGGACCTGGTGATGCCCGGCCGGTTCCTCCAGGCGGAGCCCTTGGTCCAGATGATCACCGAGCACCAGGTGACCGAGACCCTGGGAGTACCCAGCATCTTCAACGACATCCTGCGCTACACCGACGAGCACCCCGAGGTGGACCTTTCGTGCCTTCGGTTCGTCCTGGTGGGCGGCTCCGCGGTGCCCCGAAGCATGATCGAGCGGGCGGGCGACCGGTGGGGGGTGCAGATCGTCCAGGGCTGGGGTATGACCGAGACCAGCCCCGTTGCTGCCGTCTCGTTCCCGGATCGGCACAGCGGCCAAGGCCATGAGCTGGAAGACCAGTGCAAGTCGGGGCGGGTGGTGCCCGGTGTGGAGGCGCGGATCGTGGGGCCGGACGACACCGAGATGCCCCGGGACGGTGAGGCCCAAGGCGAGATCGAGGTAAGGGGGCCGTGGATCACCGGGTCCTACTACGGGGAGGACGCCCCCGAGCGCTTCCACGACGGGTGGCTGCGAACCGGGGACGTGGGTACCCTGGACTCCAGGGGATACCTGCAGCTGACCGACAGGATCAAGGACATGATCAAGTCCGGTGGAGAGTGGATTTCCTCGGTCGCCTTGGAGAACGCCCTGATGGGCCACCCGGCGGTATTCGAGGCAGCGGTGGTGGCCATCCCGGACGAACGCTGGTCCGAGCGTCCGCTGGCCTGCATCGTCCTGAACGAGGGAGCAAGCGCGGATCCGTCCGAGCTGAGGGGCTACCTTGCTGACAAGGTGGCCAGGTGGTGGCTGCCTGAGTACTGGGCATTCGTTCCCGAGATACCCAAGACGAGCGTCGGCAAGTTCAGCAAGCGAACCATCCGGGCCGACCATGCCGCCGGACGCCTGGCCTTCACCACCTGCCGCGCTCCGACCACCGACCTGGCTCCGCCCGTTGCTCCGACCACCGACCTGGCTCCGCCCGTTGCTCCGGTCACCGACCTGGCTCCTGTCGCCGACCCCGCCCCGGCCGCCAGACCGGGGCCGGAGTGAGATGGCTGGAGAGTTCGACGACATCCGGCGGCGCCTGGAGGCGATCGCTGAAGAGCTGACCGACCTTGCGATCCAGCGGCTCAAGGAGTCCATCGACGCCGGAGGCGTGGAGCTGCCGGTCGACGAGCGTCGCCTGAACCGCGCAAGGCGGGCCGTCGAGCGGGCTGCGGGCATCCTGGGCGCGCCCGACGACACCGACTGACCCGACGACGCCGACTTACCAGGGTGGCATCCAGGGTGTGCCGTTAGAGCTTCAGGCACCTCAGATGCAGTCGTAGCGCTGGAGGGTGGGGGCGCTGGGCAGGGTGTTGATCGCATCGATGAACATCCGCAGGCGGCCCTGTTTGACCTGGTCCAGGCACAAAGCGATCCGGGGGAGGTCCAAGCGGTCGTGCTCGCCCCGCTCGGCTGCAAGGGGAGCCACTGGGTGTATGTCGCCGCTGGCGCACAGGTCACCAAAGGATCGGTTCAGTGCCGCCAGCTCTTCAGCGGTCGGAGCGGCCCGGAGCCTGACCACCAGCTTGGCGCCCACAAATCGCCGAGAGTGGTAGTTGCGGTAGAACCCGAGCATCTCCGAGGCCGCCTCGCTCACGTCGTCGGTGATGCGGTAGAGGGCAGCGTCCTCGACAGACACCAGTCCCCTTGCTATCACCTCCTCGGTCACGAACCGCTGCCATCCCTGCCAGTAGGTGCCACCGGGCACGTCCAGCAGCACAATCGGTGCGGGTTCTGCCTTGCCGGTCTGGAGCAGGGTGAGCAGCTCGAAGGCCTCGTCGAGGGTCCCGAAGCCACCGGGCAGGACCACGTAGCCGTCGGACTCCTTCATGAGCATCAGCTTGCGGGTGAAAAAGTACTTCATCTCCACCAGCTTGGGATCCGAGGCAATGAAGGCGTTCGCCCCGCCCTCGAAGGGCAGGCGGATGTTGATCCCGAACGCCATCTCCCGTCCTGCCCCTTCCAACCCGGCGGCCATTATCCCCGGTCCCGCACCGGTCACCACCATCCATCCGGCGTTGGCCAGGGTGGCAGCGAGCCGGCGAGCCTGGTCGTATAGGGGGTCGACCGGGAGAGTCCGGGCAGAGCCGAACATGGTGACCTTGGGCACCGAATGGTAGGGGGCGAAGACCCGGAAGGCCTCGGCCATCTCTCTGATCGCCGAGTTGGTGATCTTCAGGTTCAGGCGGTCTGTGTGGTCCCCTGCCAGGCGGGTGGCGGTGGCGAGGATCTCGCGCAGCTGGTCCCGGTTGGACCGGACCCCGGTGGCATCCAGGAGCGCCTCGATCAGCTGGTTGACCGCGGCCCCCCCGCCCGCCGAGCCGGCCGTGCCCCCGCCGGTCACGCCCCGGCCATCGCGACACGTCCATACAAGGTTGTGCGCTGTTCCAGGGATCGTCCGGGGAGGCCGGCCACCACTGCGGCAAAACCGTCGGCGTCCATGGCCTGGCCGTGCGCCGCCCCGGCGGCACGGGAGATGTTCTCATCCATCAGCGTGCCGCCCAGGTCGTTGCACCCGGCCACCAGCAGCTGGCGCGCTCCGGCCAGTCCCATCTTGACCCAGCTGGCCTGGATGTTGTCGATCGAGCCGGCGTACGCGATCCGCCCCACCGCGTGCATCAGCAACGACTCACGGAACGTAGGCCCCCGCCGGGCCCGGTGCTGGAGGTAGATCGGGGCGGCCATGTGCACGAACGGCAGGGGGACGAACTCGGTGAACCCGCCGGTCTCGTCCTGCAGCGCTCGGGTCCGGACCAGGTGCCGGGCCCAGGAGCGGGGCGACTCGACTGCGCCGAACATGATGGTGACGTTGGAACGCAGCCCCAGCGAGTGGGCCACCCGATGGGCCTCCAGCCACTCCTCCGAGTCGATCTTGTCCGGGCACAGCACCGCCCGCACGGGGTCGTCGAGCACTTCCGCCGCAGTCCCCGGCAGGGTGGCCAGCCCGGCCTCGCGCAGCCGCAGCAAGTAGTCCCGCAACCCGACCCCGAGCCGCCGGGCACCCTCGGTCACCTCCAGGGCGGTGAAGGCGTGGATATGCACCGAGGCTGAGGCTGCCCGCACCGCCCGGATCACCGACAGGTAGTAGTCGCCGTCGAAGCTCGGGTGGATGCCGCCCTGCAGGCAAACCTCGGTCGCGCCCAGCGAGCACGCCTCCGCCACGCGCCGGGTGATCTCATCCAGGTCCAGCAAGTAAGGGGCCCCCCGCAGGTTGAGCGACAGCGGCCCCTTCGAGAATGCGCAGAACCGGCAGCGAAAAGTGCAGATGTTGGTGTAGTTGATGTTCCGGTTCGCCACCCAGGTCACGGCGTCGCCCACCGCCCGGCGCCGCAGCTCGTCGGCCACCTCGGCCACGGCGGCGACCTCGGACCCGCGCGCCCCGAACAGGGTCACCAGCTCGTCCTCGCCGGCCCGCTGCCCCAAGAGCACGCCTTCCAGCACCTCCCCGACGAGCCCCTTTCTATTAATTTGCCCCCTGCCGCCTCCCGACCCGTGCCCACCCCCGACCAGCCCGGCGCCGACCCCGACCAACACGGGTGGCTCGACGGTGCCGCCTGAGACCCAGGGGTGGTCCCGGGCGAGGCCCTCGGCGTCGGAGCGGTCCAGCACGGCGAAGCGCATCGCCGGGTCGAGCCAGCGCTCCGGCGCGGCCACGAACGACGGGTACAGGGCCAGGCGGGGGGCGAGCACGAACCCAGCGGCCTCGGTGGCGCCAGCCAGCACGGCCAAAGCGGGCCAGGGGCGCTCGGGGTTGACGTGGTCGGCGGTGATCGGCGACACCCCTCCCCAGTCGTCTATCCCCGCGTCGAGCAGGCGCCCGAAGTCGTCGGACAGGTTGGGGGGGGCCTGGACGTGCACCTCTGGCGGCAGGATCAGCCGGGCCAGGGCGATGGCGCGCAGGTGCTCCTCGGACCCGCAGGCGGGAGCGGCGTGCATGGCGGTCCCCGCCTTTGGAATGAAGTTCTGCACTATGACCTCACCCACGTGCCCCCACCGCAGGTGCGCCGCGGCCATGGCCTCCAGGGCGGCCACCCGGTCCACCTCATCCTCGCCGATTCCCACCAGGATCCCGGTGGTGAAGGCGATTGCCAGCTCTCCGGCGGCTTCCAGGGTGGCGAGGCGGCGCTCGGGGGCTTTGTCCGGTGAGCCCCGGTGGCAGGCCAGGTCCTCCCGGAGTGACTCCAGCATCATGCCCTGGCTGGCCGACACCTCGCGCAGCGCAGCCAGCTCGCCGGCGTAGAGCGCTCCGGCGTTGGCGTGGGGCAACAGGCCGGTCTCGTCGCGGACCAGCGCGCAGGCGGCGACCAGGTACTCGACCGTGGACCCGTAGCCGTGGGTGCCCAGCCACTGCCGGGCGGCGGGGTAGCGCTCCTCCGGGCGCTCGCCCAGGGTGAACAGCGCCTCGTGGCAGCCCGCCGCCGCCCCCGCACGGGCGATCGCGAGCACCTCGGAAGGCTCCAGGTAAGGCGCCTCCACCCGGGCGGGGGCCTTGGCGAAGGTGCAGTAGCCGCAGCGGTCCCGGCACAACATGGTGAGCGGGATGAACACCTTGGGCGAGTACGTGACGAGGTTCCCGTGCGCTGCGTCGCGCACCGCCGCCGCCCGGGACATCAGTTCGTCAGTGGCCAGCCCGAGCAGGTCCAAGCGCATCCCGCCACCTTAGAGCCTGGATGGCACCTCCTCCCGTGGATCCGGCTCACCCCGGCGGGACAATCGTCTCTACATTCCGACCCAACCCGCAGGCGAGTGGCGGTTGCAAGACCTCGATCCCGGTGTCAGTCGGGACGTACACCGTGCCCGGAGCCGCCACGGCCTTGCCAGCGATGCCATCGGTGACTGGCTCTTCCGCTCGAACCTGGCCGGTGGCGGGGTCGGCACAGGCGAGGGTCTGGTAGGTGGACAGCCACAGATCACCGGCGCTCACACTGGCGGTGACGCCCATCACTGCCATAAGCGAGCGGCCCACGGGGGGCACCGCTCCGCCCTTGGGAACCAGTTGCCCGAGGCTGGCGGCGCTGAGCAGCACGGCCCCACCCACCATCCCACTCCGGAAGGAGGCCCACACGCCTCCGACCGTGGGCGCGAGCCTGCCACCGTTGACCGAGTAGAAGTCTGCGCTGGTTGCCATCAAGGCTCCGCTGACGGTGTTGCGCTCCGTGACCACCAATGACCCGCTGACCTCGTCCGCTGAGTAGAGCAGCGAGCCAGCCGGACTGACGGCCAGGTCGGTGATCTGCCCGGTGACGGTGATGTGCTCGGTCACGACGCCGGTGGTCACCGTGACCCGGTAGAGCTGGTTGCCCGAACCCACCCAAAGGCTCGCGCCCGGTGCCGAGGCAAGCGAGGAGGATCCCGAGTAGCTGGCACCCGGCAGGCTGACACTGCCTCGGATTGCCAGGGTTGTCGGGTTGAGCTGGTCGAGGGTCTCGCCCCCAGCATTGTCGAGGGCCACCACCCACGGGTACTTTCCCAAAATGGCCAGTCCAGAGGTCGCAAGGACGAACGGGCCCTTTGTCACCGCATTGCTGCCATTGGCGATGCGGATCAACTGCTGGGGCACGCGTGCCACATTGTCCAAGCTTGGATCGCTGGCCAGCGCATAGACCGCGTCAGGCCCTTGGACCAGGGAGGTCACGTTGCCGACGGAGATGTCGGCCTTGATCACCCAGGGACCGGTGACCAGTGTCGTGCCGACACCCGAAGGGCCCGTAGGTGCCATCGGCCTGTAACCGGGGTGCCCGAGGACTTCGCCGCTACAACCAGCCAGCGCCAGGGCTAGGCCAACTGCTCCGGTTGCCATGGCCATGGCACCCTTTCGCACCCGTATTCGCACGCTTTGGCTCCTCTCGTCTACTACTGAGACACCTGAGCGGGCGGCAGGGTTGCGTGCGAGCGGGGGGAGCGGCCCTTCATGGAGTGAATACCTGCAGTTAACTGCAGGTATTCACTCCATGGACGGCTTGGCCGCGGCCAGATGGCGGCGGAACCAGGTTTCGGCTAGGGGTCGTAGGCTCCGGAGGCCCGTGCAGGCGGCGACCAGGTACTCGACCGTGGACCCGTAGCCGTGGGCGCCCAACTATGTGGGATTGCAGGACAACAGTGGTTCTTGTGCAGCAATTGACCCGTATCTTTACTACGGCGCGTTGGCTGACGGCACCATCGATTCCGGAACAGAGGTACAAGGGTCACAGGATGGCCTCAACTTCCATCCCGTCCTCGCTGACCAATGGACCAGTACTACCGACTCACCCTATGTCCGGCTCGCTTTCGATGGAGTCCCGATCTACGATGCATTCTACGAATACGGCAGCTGAGATGGGCGTACTACCGCCTTCGGGGCCTCGAAAGTGGGGTCGGCTGGCGCTCTCGATGACCGGCCTGGCCTTGGCCGGCTGTGGCTCGGCAGCGACAATTCGTGCGCTACAAGCAGCCCTGTCCGACTCGGGCTCAAGTGGGCCGGGATTCACTGCGATCCCCGATCCTGGCCTGTTGTCCGGCTATGGTCGTCCTACCGAGATCGTGGGTGATCCGTCGGTGCGGGCTTTTGGTACTTGTCCCAGTCTGCGACCGAGGTGAGCGTCTTCCATTGGACAGGCAGTGCCTATGCCTCGTTCCCGATAGGGCCGCCAGGGGGTTCGCTGGCCTTCGGTGCGGACAACGCGATGGCTGTCGAGCCGGACGACCCTGGAGTGTGGGTGGGAGCGGGTCAGGAGATCGCCCACATCGATCCCGCCACTGCCACGGTGAAAGCCTACCCCCTGCCTTCGGTGCCGAGCTCTCCCAAGCCAGCTGCCTACCTTCGCGCCGCCGTCCGCTCACTCCACGCAGTGGTCGGCATTGCCGTTTTCGGTAGCAAGGTGGCGGTGGCACGCCGAGCGGCATCAGCGGTGCAGATCTTCGACTCTGACACGGACTCGTGGAGCACGCTTTCCCTGCCGGCTGGCACCGAGGCCATCGACGGCACCCCCTATAGCGTGGCTTATGACAGTGCCGGGGGCTTGGCGGTGGCACTGGATGATTTCAACCAAACTCCCGCGACCCCCCACGAGGTGCTACTGAGCACATCCGACAAGATTCACACGGTCGCAGTACCGGAGTTCACCGGGTTCGTCACCGGAGCCCCTCAGGAGGCTTCATGATCAGCCTGGGTTCGCTCAACGGCGTGGCCCACATCGCCCCGGGCTCCGCAACCTCTGCCCCTGCGATGGTGCCGGACAAGATCGCCTTCCCCGCCTCGATCCGCACGGCCAACCAGGTACCAGGCGATACCCCATACGTGGAGGCTTCATCAGTGTACGTCGCCTACGAGACCACCACCGGGCTTGGTTTGGCGGGGCCTGCCGGCCAGACCCGGGCCATCACCTTCCCCGGCTACGCCTGCGGATATCCGAGCGTGGGTCCGCTTCCCCCTGCAGAGCGGGCGACTTTCCAGGTCCACTCGACCTGTCCCGCCGGCGCCGTCTCGCTCACTGTTGACGCCCTGGGCGACATCTGGTACGAGTCGTCGGCTCTGTCAAAGCCCTTTGGTCACCTGGTATCGAGTGCGAACAGCTAACCTCGGTCATTCGTGCGCCCGACGGGCTGCGAGCCAGAATGTGTTGCACGCACACTCATACGGGCATGTCCGGGCGCGCTTACCCCTGGGCGTCTGTTGGGGGCAGGACCTCCCGCATCGCTGCCGGGTCGACCAGCCACACGATGCGCTCGGCACGCACCCGGGAGGCGGGCACGTCCTCCCCGTCGAGCACCGCCCGCATCGCCGTCGCCTTGGAGGCACCGCTGACGGTGAAGACCACCAGGCGGGCGCGTGCGATGCCGGCGAAGGTCAGGGTCATCCGGCGGTGGGGGTGGTGACCGTAGGGGTCGGCGTTGAAGGTGACCAGGCGACCGGGATCCGCATCCAGGCCCTCTGAGTCAGGGAACAGCGACGCGGTGTGGCCGTCCGGCCCCAGGCCCAGGTGGACCACATCGAGACGGCCCAGCTGGCCTATCTTCATCTGGTAGGAGTCGGTTCCCTCGTCGCAGATCATCGGGTGCACCGAGTTGGCCGCGCCGACCCTCTCCAGCAGCGCCCGGCGCACTAGGGCTTGGTTGGAGTCGGGGTGATCCGGTGGCACGCACCGCTCGTCTCCCCAGTAGACATCCACCTCCCACCAGTCGATTGCGAGGGCTGCATCCACCGCCAGGCGCTCGTAGCAGGACCGAGCGGTCTCACCGCCCGAGACTGCCAGCGAGAATCCGCGGTCTCCGGCGCGGCGTTCGAAGGCGTCCACCACGAGGGCAGAGAAATCGCCAGCGACATCCTGGACGACTCGAAGCTCCCCCTGCATGTGTGCCAGGGTAACTCTCAGCTGGCCTTACCCGGCACCTACCATAGAGCAGATGACCGCGCTCCACGTTCGGAACGTGCCAGAATCAGTGGTGACCGCCCTCCGCGAGCGGGCGGTCGGCCACGGCCAGTCGATGCAGCAAGAGATCCGACAAATCCTGGAGGCGGCCGCAAAGGCGTCACCTCCTCGAGGCGCTCCCGAGCCAGTGAGCCTGATTACCGTGCGAACCTCGGTGACCTCCACATGGGACCGGGAGGAGATCTATGGCCAGGCCGATCGCTGACCGCGCAATCCTGGACACCAACGTACTTCTGGCGGCAACTGACCAGGCACGACGCGACCACGAGCAGGCGGTTGCGGCGATCAATACCAGAACGGACTAGGCATGGCGAGGCCCGACGCGGTCGGTAACGTGCGAGCCCTGCGGGCGAGACTGAACCTGCTGGCCGAGGACATCAAGGTGAGCGATCGTCGCCTGGTGCTTGCTGGAAAACGTCGCGTGTGCCGGCAAACAGGTCCACGATGCGAACGTCGTCGCAACCATGCTCGTTGCACGGCATCGACACCATCGTCACCGTGAACGTCGATGACTTCGCCAGGTTTGGCGATCAAGTGAAGGTAGTTGACCTGCGTACCTGAGGCAGCGGCGCCGCACGCGCTATTCCGTGACATCGCCCTGTCGGGGCCGCGGGGCGGTGGGGGCGGCGGCGTTGTGGGGGCGTGGGAGGACACGGGTTGTGGGCCGCAGGGTCCGAGATTATTCCAAAGGGAGGGCGGCTCTGATGGCGTGGTCGTAGCGCGGGTCTCGGGCGAGCCGGGCGAGGGCCTGGGCCAGGGACCAGGTGAGGCCGTGCTCGGGCAGCGCCGCCGAGTCGGTGCGGGCCAGGTGCCCGTCGATCTCGGCCGTGGCGAACACCACCGGGTCGTCGTCGGGGCGATCCACAACAAAGGACCCTTGGTGATCGGCGTAGGTCGCAGACAGCCTGATCGAGGCGTGCACGGCGTCGCGACATACCACGCTCCCTGGCGCCAGGCCCAACCGGTCGATCAGCCAGCCCGCCAGCAGTCGTCCCGGTCCCCGGTGCGCGGCGACCTCGGCTGAGGCCACTGAACCCAGGTACGAGCGGGTCTCCGCGGGGTCGAACAGCCCGGCCAGGAGGCGACGCCATGGGGTGAGGCGCTTCCAGGAGAGATCGACCACGACGTGGCGCTGGCTCAGCTCGACCACCGAGGCCAGGCTGGAGCCGGACTCGATGGCCCAGCGGGCGTCCACCAGTGCCGCGTCGGCGAGTCCGAGCAGCGGATCGCTCAGGGCGGGGATGGTGGAGGGGAACCACACCGCCACCGGGAGGCGCTCCAGCAGCAGGGGCCTGACCATCGAGGCCAGGGCGCCACAGCCGGGGCCGCCCACCACCAGGCGGACCTCCTCCCACCAGATGGCGGGCCCATTGGCGTTCGATCCGTGTAGCTCGACCGTCGCATCGATGCCCTCGGGCGCGTCCGGCCAGCAGACCAGAGCCAGGGTCCTGCCCGGATGGCGATGCCCCAGTCGCCGCATCGCCGATTGTGCCCGTGACGCCCCCTCGTGGTCCTCGGCGGCCACCACCAGGTTCACCACGCTGGTCCGGGTTGCCGTCAGGGCCTGGTCGTGGCGCAGCCCGGCCAGGGCGCCGCAGACGTCCCCGATGCTCACTCCTCGGTCCGACCAGCTCCCGAGCACATCGGTCCCGGGTTCAGCGACGGGGTACCCAGCCACCTAGAAGTCACCCCAGCGCCGGCCTTCGACCCCCAGCAGCCTGTCAGCCTCGGCCGGGCCCCAGCTCCCGGCCTCGTAGCGCGCCAACGGGGGCGAGCCAGACCCGAATGCCTCCAGGACCGGGTCCACGATGCGCCAGGCCTGGTCCACCTCGTCGGTGCGGATGAACAGGGTGGGATCGCCGATGAGTGCGTCGAGGATCAGGCGCTCGTACGCTTCGGGGCTGTGCTCCATGAAGGCGGCCCCGTAGGAGAAGTCCATCGAGACCGAGCGGACCTCGAAGGCCTGGCCGGGGACCTTCGCCCCGAATCGCAGGGTGATCCCCTCGTCGGGCTGGATCCTCACGATCATCGCGTTCGGGTGCAGCTGGCTGGCCTCGGAGGAGGCGAAGGCGAGGTGGGGGACCCGCTTGAACTGCAGGGCCACCTCGGTGAATCGTTTGGGCAGGCGCTTGCCGGTGCGGACGTAGACCGGTACCCCGGCCCAGCGCCAGTTGTCCACGCACAGCCGCATGGCGAAGTAGGTCTCGGTCTGGCTCTGCGGGTCGACGTCCTCCTCTTCCCTGTAACCCGGGACCCGCGTTCCTTCGACCCAGCCCGCCTCGTACTGGGCGCGCACGGTATCGCAGGCCACCGCCGCTGCGCTCGGGATGATGATCGAGCGCAGCGCTTTGACCTTCTCGTCCCGGATTCCCTCGGCGTCGACCGACGCCGGCGGTTCCATCAGGGTGAGGCCCAGAACCTGCATGACGTGGTTCTGCACGATGTCGCGCAGTGCCCCCGCGGTCTCGTAAAAGCCGCCCCGGTGGCCCACCCCAAGGCTCTCGGCCACGGTGACCTGCACGTGGTCCACGTACTGGCGGTTCCAGATCGGCTCGAAGATCGCGTTGGCAAAGCGAAGCGCCAGCACGTTCTGCACCGTCTCCTTGCCCAGGTAGTGGTCGATCCGGTAGATCTGTTCCTCCTCGAACCCGGCGTGCAGGGCTCGGTCCAGTTGGCGTGCGCTGTCCAGGTCGCGGCCCAACGGTTTTTCAACTATGAGGCGCACGAAAGCGCCCTCAACGTGGGGCCGGGTAAGGCCCTCTTTCCCCAGGGACTCCGCCACCGGGCCGAACATCGCGGGAATGGTCGCCAGGTAGTAGACCCGGTTGCCCTGAGTGCCTGCGGAGGCGTCCAGCTCGTCCAGCACCCGGTGGAGCTGGGCGAAGGTCTCGGGGGCGGTGTAGTCCCCGGCCACGTAGCGGAACCCACGCGCCAGCCTGGCCCACACGGGATCCACCGGCCCCTCGGCTGAATCGGCGACCGCCTGCCCGGCCAGTTGGGCAAAGCTGGCGTCGTCCATCTCGGTGCGGGCCACTCCGACCACCACGAACGCGGAGGGGAGCGCACCTCGGCCTGCCAACGCGGCGAGCGCCGGGAGGATCTTGCGGCTGGTGAGGTCCCCGGATGCGCCGAAGATCACCAGCGCCACCGGAGGCGAGCGCCGACGCACCCCGAGTTCTTCAGCTAGCGGGTTCGCCTGGTCCGCCTGCTCGCCGCTCAGATCCATGCTCGCTGGGTGAGACTATCCCTGGGCGCCGCCGCCCGCAGCAAGGGCGTTGGCTTTGTCGTCGAGGCTCTGCAGCATCTCGTCGAAGGACTTGGCGAATGACGAGACCCCCTCGTCCTCCAGCACCTTGGTCACGTCAGCGATGTCCACCCCTGCCACCGCCAGGGCGTCGAGGGTGCGCTGGGCATCGTCGACCCCGGTGTCCACGGTTCGCGCCGTGGTGCCGTGGTCCAAGAAAGCCTCCACGGTGGGGTCCGGCATGGTGTTCACGGTGTTCGGGCCGATCAGGCTGTCCACGTAGAGCAGGTCCGGGTAGGTGGGGTTCTTGGTGGAGGTGGAGGCCCACAGCGGGCGCTGCACCTTGGCGCCCCTTTGGGCGAGGGTCTCCCAGCGGGGCCCGGAGAAGCGCTCCTGGAACAGCTTGTACGCCAGTTTTGCCTGGGCGACAGCCGCCTGGCCGCGCAGGGCGAGAATCCGCTCGGCCTTGCCGGGATCCCCGGCCTGGGAGGCGAGGGTCTCCAGGCGGCGGTCCACCTCGGTGTCCACCCGGGACACGAAGAAGCTGGCCACACTCGACACGTTGGACAGGTCTGAGACCGGCCATTCCCCGGCATCGGGTCCGGTGATCTGGCGGAAGGCCAGCTCTTCCAGCCCCTCGATATAGGCGGTGATCACCTTGTCGTAGCGCTCGAGGCTGAAGATCAAAGTGACGTTGATGCTGCGTCCCTCGGAGATCATCTTCTGGATCGCCGGGACCCCCTTGGCGGTGGCCGGGATCTTGACGTACAGGTTGGGCTGGGCGATCCGCTGGTTCAGGTGTCGGGCCGCCGCGATGGTGCCCTTGGTGTCATGTGCCAGCGAGGGTGCGACCTCCAGGGACACGAACCCATCGACGCCGCCGCTCGAGTCGTGCAGGGGGCGCAGGATGGCCAGCGCCTTGGTCACGTCGTCCACGACCAGCTCCCAGTAGGCGTCTTCGACGCTCATGGTCCCAACCAGGCGGGTGAAGTCCTCGTCGTAGTCCTCGCTGCCCTGGATGGCCTTGGCAAAGATCGTCGGGTTGGAGGTCACCCCCCGGATCCCCTCGCCAGCCAGCCGTGCGAGCTCGCCGTCGGTCACATACGAGCGCTTGAGGTTGTCGATCCACGGGCTCTGCCCTTGCTGGTCGAACAGTTCGTGTAGCTTGGTCATGTGCGGCTCCATGTCATCGGATGTTGGTGGTGGCGGCCAAAAAGGTCATTCATCAGTCGTCTTGTCGTCGGTCGTCGGTGGCTTGTCGTCGGGTCGCCTTGTCGTCAGTCGTCTTCGAAATCGTCTGGGTCGAACTCCTCGTAGACCAGCAGCTCGGTGGCCCGCGTGACCACGTTGCCGACGGTGAAGCCCAGGTTTTCCATCAGCACCCCGCCGGGGGCCGAGGCACCGAAGCCGTCGATGGTGACGGTGTCGTCTGCCCACCGCTCCCAGCCAAAGCTGCAACCGGCCTCCACCGCCAGCACCGGCACCCCCGGAGGCAGCACCAGGTCCTGGTAGTCGTCGTCCTGGTCGGCAAAGTCCTCCCAGCAGGGCATCGAGACCACCTGGGCGGAGACGCCGTCGTCGGCAAGCGTGCCAGCGGCCTCCAGGCACAGGTGCACCTCGCTGCCAGTCCCGACCAGCACGATCTGGGGGTCGCCGTCGGCCGCCTCCGCCAGCACGTACGCCCCCCTCGGGACGCCCTCCGCGGCTCGCTCGGCGGTCTCGGCCAGCACTGGGACCCCCTGGCGGGTGAGGATGAGCGCGGTCGGACCCTCTCCGTCCACCGCGGCGAGCCAGGCCTGGGTGACCTCGTTGGCATCTGCCGGGCGGACCACCCGCAGTCCCGGCATCGCCCTCAGCGAGGCCAGGTGCTCGACCGGCTGGTGCGTGGCCCCGTCCTCGCCGAGCCCGATGGAGTCATGCGTCCAGGAGTAGACCACGTGCGCCTGGGTAAGCGCAGCCAGGCGCACCGAGCCCCGCATGTAGTCGCTGAAGATAAAGAAGGTGCCACCCACCGGGAGCACTCCCCCGTGCAGGGCCATCCCGTTCATCATCCCGCCCATGGCGTGCTCGCGGATGCCGAAGTAGATCTGACGACCTCCGGGGTGCTCAACAGACTGGAGCTCCTCTCCTGTCAGCGCGGTGCCGGTGTTCCCGGTGAGGTCGGCGCCGCCGGCCATCAGCCCGGGGACCACCTCCAGGCTGGCGTTCAGGCAGGCCTTGATGGCTTGGCGGGTCGCCATCGACTTGCCGGTCTCGAAGGTGGGCAGCTTGGACTCCCAGCCCTCGACGCCCCGGCCGTCCAGCGCCGCATCGAGCTCGGCTTGGCGGCCTGGGCTCAGGTCCTGGCGGGCCACCCACTCCTTGCGCAGGGCCTGGCCCCGCCCGATTTGCTCTCGGTACATCGCCACCACCTCGTCGGGGACCCAGAAATCCTCCTCCGGCGGGAGCCCCAGGATCTGCTTGGTGGCGCGGATCTCCTCGGCCCCGAGCGGGCTGCCGTGGGCCTCGGGGGTATCGGTGGCATTGGGCGCCGGCCAGCCGATGTGGCTGCGCAGCACGATCAGCGAGGGGCGGTCCTCGACCGCCATCGCCCGGCGGATGGCCGCCTCCAGGGCGTCGCAGTCGTTGGCGATCTCGCCGACATCCTCGACGTGCCAGCCGTAGGCCTCGAAGCGCCCGACCTTGTCGTCGGTGTAAGCCAGCTCGGTGGGGCCGTCGATGGTGATGTGGTTGTCGTCGTAGATGTAGATCATGCGACCCAGGCCCAGGTGTCCGGCGAGGGAGGCGGCCTCGTGGCTGATCCCCTCCTCCAGGTCACCGTCGCTGCAGATCACGAAGGTGTGGTGGTCACAGGTCTGTGGCCCGAAGCGCTCCCTCAGGTAGCGCTCGGCGACCGCCATCCCGGCTCCGTTGGCGAATCCCTGCCCCAGCGGGCCGGTGGTCACCTCTACGCCCGCGGTGTGGTGCACCTCGGGGTGTCCGGGGGTCAGGCTCTCCCACTGGCGGAAGTCCTTGATGTCCTCCAGGGTGAGGCCGTACCCGGTCAGGTACAGCATCGAGTACAGCAGGATTGAGGCGTGTCCGCACGAGAGTACGAACCGATCCCGGTCGGGCCAGCCGGGCTCGGTCGGGTCGTAGCGCATGATCCGGGTCCACAGCACGTGCGCCAGGGGCGCCAGTGCCATCGCGGTGCCGGGGTGCCCCGAGTTTGCCCTCTGGGGCGCGTCCATTGCCAGGCCCCGGATGACGTTGATCCCGAGCTGCTCCAACTTTGCGTCGCTCACACCACCGAGCCTACCCAGATCGCCGGCCAGTGTCGCCGGGGGCCACCAGGTGACGTTTCGATCCCGCTGGCGGGGGAGGCTTTGAATTAACTTTGCTCCCTGCTGCCACCGCTCAGCGCCCACCCACGTCCTGTTTTCGGCTACCGGGACGAGGCTGCGAGGCTAGCCGCTAGACGGTGGCGGCTCACGTTGAGACGGGACTCTCGAACAGGGCGATCGACGCGGTGAAGCTGTGGAGGAAGTTTCGTCCTCCCACCGGGCCGAGCTCTCCGGCGGCGAAGAACCCGCCGACGGGGATGTCGCCCAGGATCTCGGCGATCACCGAGGCGTCGTGGTGGGGGTGCGGGAAGAGCCGGGTGCCCCGACCGTTGCAGGTGAACAGCAGGGCCGCGTCGGCCCCCGGCCCTTGGAGGATCTGGCGTAGCTCGGTGTCGGCGGCTTCGGCGTCGCGCAGGTGGAACTGAACGGTGCTGCCGGTCTCGACCGCTTCGCCCAGGGCAATTGCGCCCGTCTTCCTATCCGCGCCGGCGATCCCCACGATCCGGAAGTCGCCGGTTCCGAACGCGGCCTTGTGCTCGTCGATCACCCTGCCCACCTGCAGGCCGCCCTGGTTGATCAGGTTGACTTCACGGGCGCTGAGCTGGCCCTGGGCCAGGGCCTCCAGACGCTCCAGCGGGGGCTTGCCGGCCAACGCGTGGACGACGTTGCCCTCTGCCCGTGTCACCATCCACGGAAACCCAATCGGCCGGCAGCCCTGCGAGACCGCAGTCTTGACGTGGGCGTCCGGTCCGAGCAGTACCCCGACCGCGCCGTCGGTGCGGACCCGGCCGTCGATGACCAGGCGGGTATCGCCCGGCTTGCGGGCGCCCGAAGCCATCCCTCCGATGACCGGGAGCCCGGGATGGGTGGCTGCCAGCCAGCTGAAGAAAGGATCGACGGGGAAGCTGAACGGATCACCCACCAGCAGGACCGCGGAGGGCTCGAAGTTGTCCACCGATGGCCAGCCCATGATAGGACCAGTGCTTCCAACCGACTCCAGCTCGAGCGGGACCACCCGCCCGACACCTCCGGCCCAAAGGCTGAGCGCCGGTCGGTGCTCGACCTCGCGGCCGGTGCCCGTCACCGACTCAGCCACGCAGCCGATCAGGGTTCCTGGTGCCAGCAGGTCGATAACTGCGCTGGCGACGTCGGCCAGGGCTTCGGCGTGGGGAGTGGTGACGAACAGGACCGCCAGCTCGGGGCCCCTACCCAGGCGATCCAACACCTGGCCGACCGCCTCGCCGATCGCAGTTGCGGCGATCGGGTGCTCGGACAGCGCTGAGGCAAAGGGCACCTGTCGAGGCTAGTCCTGGCCGGTGAACTCCGTCGCGGCCCGCTCAGTCCGTGGCGGACCCGCTCAGGCGGCCCGCTGAGGGCGGCCGGCCCCTCTCAGACGGTGGCGGGGTTGCGCTGGGTGCGGGGTGTCTTGAGCTTGACCTCGTTGTGCCGGATGGTCACCCAGCGCAGCTTGGAGAAGGTCTTGACCACCCACCAACCTGGGTCGATCTGTCCCTTGTCCAGCGCAAAGCGAGCAGAGGTGGGAGCGGCGTGGTGGTTGTTGTGCAGGCCCTCGCCGGCCACAAGCAGTGCCAGCCACTGGTTGTTGGTGGCGGCGTTCTCGTAGGGCTGCTTGCCAAAGGCGTGGCCGATGGCGTTGATCGCCCCGCTGGCCAGCAGGTAGGTTACCAGGTGCACGACGGCAGCGATCAGCATCCCCTCCCACCCCAGGATGAGGTACAGCGCAGCGACGCCGATGGCGAGGCCGGGGTAGGCGTGGTCGAAGAAGAGTCGGTCCAGGCGGTCCGGCGGCAGGTCCCGGGCGTAGCGCGCCACGGTGGCGTTGTCCTTGGCCACCCGCTTGTAAAGCACCACGTTGGCGAACTGGACCGTGGCGAACCCCTCCAGGATGGGCGAATGTGGGTCGCCCTCCACGTCGGTGAAGGCGTGGTGCTTGCGGTGAACGGCCACCCACTGGCGGGGCTTGATCCCGAGGGAGATCCAGATCATGGCTCGGATCACCACCGCCAACCAGGGCTTGATGGTGATCGCGCGATGGGAGAGGGCCCGGTGCAGGTAGACGGTGGTGAGGAACAGCCCCACCTCGCAAACCGCAAGGCCGACGATGACTGCCAGCAGGACGTGGGGCACCTATCCAGGCTAGCAGCAAAGGCGCCGCCGCTCACTTGCAGCCCACGGCGTTAGCCTGTACCCGGTGACTCCTGCCACGCTGGCGATGTTTCCCCTCGACACGGTGCTGTTTCCCGGCCTTGCCCTGCCCCTTCACATCTTCGAGCCGCGCTACCGCACACTGGTGGCCGACTGCCTCAGAGGGGACCGGACCTTCGGGGTGGTGCTGATCGAGAGAGGGCACGAGGTGGGCGGCGGAGAGACCAGATTCCAAGTGGGGACGGTGGCGCAGATCCTGCAGGAGGCTCCGATGCCCGACGGTCGCTGGGTCCTGCTCGCGGTGGGGACCCGCCGGGTGCGCATCCAGAGCTGGCTCCCCGACGATCCATACCCGCTGGCCACGGTTGCCGACCTCGAAGATGCCCCGCCCACCGAGGACGACACCGACGCCCTCTCCCGGGTAGAGCGACTGGTGCGCCGCAGCCTTGCCCTGGCGGCCGAGCTGGACGAGGACCCGGTGATGCCCTCCACCGTCGAGCTGGTCACCGACCCCGCCGCGGCGTGCTGGCAGCTCTGCGCCATCGCCCCGCTCGGCCGGCTGGACCAGCAGCGCCTGCTGGAGGCCCTCACCGTGCCCGAGCGACTGGCGCTGCTGGAGGAGCTGGTCGCGGGGGCGTGCGAACTCCTCTCGGCCCGGCTGTCCGGCGGCGCGCCAGACGCATTTTAGATTAATCTTGCTCCGCGCTCCCCGCCACCCGTGCCCACCCACGACCGGTGCCCCCTGCTAGTTCACGCCAGAGGCACCCGGCCGCAACCGAGCCGAAACACTGTGCTATGAGGCTCTATCGGTGTCCATCGCACCGCTGGAGGGCTTCACCATCGGGCTCACCGCCGACCGGCGCCGGGGGGAGCAGGCCAACCTGCTCCGCCGTCGAGGCGCACGGGTGCTGCACGGCCCGACGATCAGCACTGTCCAGGTCGGCGACGACGAGGAGCTGCGCTCCGCCACTTCTTCGGTGATCGAGCATCCCCCGTCGTGGCTGGTGGCGACGACGGGTATCGGGATGCGCTCCTGGTTCGAGGCCGCCAAGGCATGGGGTTGCGAAGGCGACCTGCGCGACGCTTTCGTCACCACCCGGATCCTCGCCCGAGGACCCAAGGCGGCCTCCGCGGTCGAGTCGCTGGGCCTGGTGGTCTACCAGCGCGCCGCGTCAGACCGCATGGCGGAGGTGGTCCGCAACCTGTCTGAGGCGGGCGTGGCGGGCGAGCGGGTGGTGATTCAGCTCTTTGGCGAGCCCTCTCCCGAGGTGATCGCCCAGCTGTCGGCGCTCGGGGCGGAGGTGGTGGAGGTGGCGACCTACCAGTGGCGAGACCCGCTAGAAGAGGGTCCGGCGCTCCGGTTGGCGAGCGCGGTGGCGGCGTGCCGGGTCGACGCGGTCACCTTTACTTCCGCTCCGGCGCTTCGCAACCTGGTGGCGATCGCGGAGCGGAACGGGCTCGCAGAGGCCCTGCTGGGGGCTCTCAACGGGCGGGTGGTCGCGGCATGTGTGGGTCCGGCCTGTGCCGAAGCCGCCCGGGCGGCGGGGGTCTTCTCGCCGGTGGCGCCGGCGGTGGGCCGGTTGGGCCTGTTGATCCGTGAGCTCACCGACGAGCTGCTCCGCCGTCGCCCGGAGCTGGTGATGGAGGGCCACCAGGTGTTGCTTCAGGGGCGCTTGGCGATAGTGGACGGCGAGGCGGTGAGCCTCGGGCGCCGTGAGCGCGAGGTGCTGCGGGTGCTGGCCGAGTCTCCTGGGGCGCTGGCCCCGCGCGCCGAGCTTCTCCGGGCGGTGTGGGGTGAGGGCGCCCGGGACTCGCATGTCATGGAGGTCACCATCTCCCGCTTGCGGGCCAAGCTCGGCGACGCGGGGAGTGCGCTCGCCACGGTCTCCAAGCACGGTTATCGCCTGGACCCGTCCCCGTCCCCGCGGGCGTAGAGCGCCGACTGCCGTCCGCGTCCCGGCTTCAGCGGCTGGCCGGCGGACCTCGCCGACCGCCGCCGCCTCCCATGCCCTCGGTGGCGCGCCCAGGGCGGCGGGTTCCGCGGCGTTCCCAGCAGGCCCGGTGCCAGTGGCGACGCAGGTCTGGCGCCTCGGTCGGGACGACGACCACGTGGCCAGCCCCGATGGCGATCTCCTGGTTGCAGCCCGGACACTGGTAGTGCTTGACCGCCTGGTAAGGCTGGACCTGACGTACCTCGGCGAGCAGCCCGCTGACCGGATCGATCGAAGCCTCCACCCACCCGAAGCTACTAAGGGACTCTTTCGGCACCAGCCGGGCCCGAACTGACGGGTGAATAGCCCCTCGGCACTCCACCGACGCCCGCACCACCGAGCGGGTTTGGGGGGCGCAGCCCCCTTCGGGGCGCAGCCCCGAAGCTCTCAAGCAGCGCTTTGGAGGCTGACGCTGTAG
>JBOGGT010000089.1:0-7259 GCA_050744225.1 Acidimicrobiales bacterium
CCGGGGCGGATGGCAGGAAGATTCCGGGTGGTGGTCCAGGTGGTCAAACGACCTCGCCAAGGCGCCATAGAGGGGCCCGGCCCGGTTGAGCGCGGGTGACAGGCGCCTGCGGGTGACAGGCGCCTGCGAGGGACCGGCGCTTGTACCGGCACACAGCCGACAGCCAACGAGTAGCGACTGCTGGTCCGCCGCCACCTCCGCTCAACTGGTGGCCGCCGGGTGGCTCGACTCTGTGGGCTTGCGGTCGCGGGGGCGGACGGGGGGCATCTCCGGGACCGGTAGGCGCAGGCGCTGGCCGCTCCAGAGCGCGGGAGGCGCCATTAGCCGGTCTGCGAGTACATAGGCGATTGACTCGTAGTTGTTGCGCCACCCCCGGAAGTGGGGCCAAGCCTCCTCCGGGCTGCGCTCCATCGGGAATCCGGCGGCCGCCAGGCGCGCGACTCCCACCAGGTAGTCCTCAAAGCTGAGCGCGATAGGCCCGTCGGGATCGGGGTCGTGATCGTAGGCAATCCCCTCCACACCTGCGATCTCGCGCAGCGCGGTGAAGCCCATGCGCAGGCAGAGCCTCGCCTGGGAGGGTGCCGCAGCAGGGGAGAGCGCCAGGTAGAGCGCTGCGGAGTCCAGCACCGCCAGCAGGCCGATGAGCCAGGAAAATCGAGGGCGGGGCGAGCGGAACCACAGCAGGGACGGATAGGTCGTGTGGCTCTCGGCTACGTCCGCCGCCCACTGCTCCCAGTCGTGGTACAAGTTGTGCAGGTCGTCCATGATCCCCACCATCTGGTGGCGGGCCAGCAGCTCCGGCCCCCAGGCTGGTAGCCCGGCGCGGCTGGCCAGCATGGTGACCAGCACCTCACGTCGGTTGAAGGCGCCGTAGAGGGTCGGCAGGTAGCCGATCTGCAACGCCACGATCACCAGGCCCGTGGCTGCGGCGAGGAAGTCCACCGCCAGCGGGCCCGAGTGGTGGGGGGTCACGAATCCGAGGGTGAACATCGAAGAGCCCGCCTCCCGTAAAGCCGCTCCCACACCGGAGCCGCGGGGCTCAAGCGGCAAAAGAATCAGGGCGTATCCCACCAGGGTCATCCCGACCCAGGTGCCCAGCAACACCAGGAGCCCTACGGGCTCCCCGGCGGCGAGCAGGCGGTCCTTGGCCGAGTAAGCCTCCGACAGGCGGGCGCCCCGCCAGAAGGCCCAGCGCACCGCGGACAGCACGGAGCGGGCAAGGACGCTGCGCGAGGCGCGTGGCACGAGCAGCATGCGCAACACGCTGACGGCCATCGTCACCAGCACGCCCACGCCGCACGCCAAGCCAATCCAACGCGGCCAGGTCATCTCGCGCCCGGAGAGCCAGGGCCGCCGTCCGGCCGGGGCCGGTCAGGTGGTCCGCAACCGCCGTCCCGTCGGGGCCGGTCAGGCGGTCCGATCAGCCTGGTCCAGTCAAAACTCGGGCCAGGCGATGGTCGCTTCGAGGGTCTTGGCGCTCACCCCCAGCAGTTGGCTTGTCCGCTCCTCGAGTCCGGCCCTCCGCGCAAATGGGCCGAGGACTATCGCTAGCTCGTTGTCCAGGTAGGCGTGCCGTGATCGAGGCGCCGGCGACATGTGGTAGGTCCCTTCCCAGATCTCGTCGTAAAGGTTGAGGCCCTTGGCTCGACGATCCTCGATCAGGTGTTCCACCTCTAAAGGGAGGGGATCCAGCACCACTGTCTTCATCGGCCCCATCGTACCTCTCTGGATAGGCTAGGGTGGTAATCACCGTCGTGTGATTATCCACAGCCTGTGGACGGGCCTGTGGAAAAAAAGAAGAAGGGGGTTGGTGACTGGTGTCAGGAGAGAAGGGCTCGTTCTGCCACCTACACACCCACACCGAGTTCTCCATGCTGGACGGGGCGGCGCGCATCGACGACGCGGTGGCCGCGGCGGTGGCGGATGGCCAACCCGCGCTGGGGATCACCGACCACGGCAACATGTACGGGGTGCTGGACTTCTACCGGGCCTGCCGCGATGCGGGGATCAACCCGGTCATCGGCATGGAGGCCTACATGGCCGCCGAGAGTAGGCTTGAGCGCCCGCCCCGGAGGGGCAAGGTGGACGACACCGGGGGTGAGGTGGAGGGCGGGGACAAGCTCTACTACCACCTGACCCTGCTCGCCGAGACCAACGCCGGCTATGCCAACCTGATGAAGCTCTCCAGCGCGGCCTACCTGGAGGGCTACTACTACAAGCCCCGCCTGGACTGGGAGCTGCTCGATCGTTACCACACAGGCATCATCGCCACCACCGGCTGCCTCGGGGGCATCGTTGCCCAGGCGCTGCTGCGGGGCGACGAAGCCGGGGCAACCAAGGCAGCCGAGCGGCTCCAGGACATCTTCGGCCGCGAGCACCTGTTCGTCGAGCTGCAGGACCACGGCCTGGCCGCACAGCACAAGACCAACCCGGCGCTGGTGGACATTGCCCGGCACCTCGGCGCACCCCTGCTCGCCACCAACGACAGCCACTACACGCAGCGCTCCGACGCCGCCGCCCACGACGCCCTGTTGTGCGTACAGACTGGGTCCACCATGGACGACCCGACCAGGTTCCACTTCGAGGGTACCGAGCACTACCTGAAGACCGCGAGGGAGATGCGTGCCCTCTTCGACGGCGCGGACCGGGCCTGTGACAACACTCTGTGGATCGCCGAGCGCGCCCAGGTGGAGATCGCCCTTGGCCAGCCCCGCCTGCCGGAGTTCCCTGTGCCCGAGCGCTTCCAGGCCGGCACCTACGAGGAGGGCGCAGCGGCCTACCTGCGCCACCTCACCTACGAGGGAGCCGCCGAGCGCTACGGGTCCGCTCTGCCGGCAGAGGTGGTCGAGCGTCTGGACTTCGAGCTGTCGGTGATCACAGACATGGGCTTTGCCGCATACTTCCTGGTGGTGTGGGACCTGGTCCACCACGCCCGGGAGCGCAAGATCCGGGTAGGCCCGGGGCGGGGCTCGGCCGCAGGGTGCTGCGTGGCCTATTGCCTGCGCATCGTGGACGTGGACCCGATCCGCTGGGACCTGTGGTTCGAGCGATTCTTGAACCCCGGGCGCAAGCAGATGCCCGACATCGACCTGGACTTCGACGAGCGTTACCGATCCGAGATGATCCGCTACGCGTCCGAGCGCTACGGGGCCGACCACGTGGCGCAGATCATCACCTTCTCCACCATCAAGGCTCGGGCCGCGGTGCGCGACTCGGCCCGGGTGCTCGGCCTGCCCTACGCGGTGGGGGACCGGGTGGCCAAGGCGATGCCACCGCTGGTGATGGGCCGGGACACCCCCCTCGATGCCTGCCTGGAGCCCACCCCGGGACACGAGGACGGCTACAAAGCCGCGGCAACCCTGCGGGAGATGTACGAGGCCGACCCCGACGCCCGCCGGGTGATCGACGTGGCCCGGGGGTTGTCTGGCCTGCGCCGCCAGGACAGCATCCACGCCGCAGCGGTGGTCATCACCCATGAGCCGCTGACCGAGCACCTCCCCATCCAGCGCAAGCCGGACCCGACCGGGGCCGCAAGCGATGCCCCGGTAGTCACCCAGTACGAGATGCACGGGGTGGAGGAGCTCGGCTTGCTCAAGATGGACATCCTGGGCCTGCGAAACCTCTCGGTGATCGAGTGTGCGCTCGACCTGATCGAGCGCTCGACCGGCAACCGACCGGACATCGACGCCATCGCGCTGGATGACCCGGCCACCTTCGAGATGCTGCGCAGAGGGGACTCGATGGGGGTGTTCCAGCTGGAAGGGGGACCGATGAGGGCGCTGATGCGCTCCCTCGCACCGACCGCATTCCAAGACCTGGCCGCGCTGATCGCGCTGTACCGGCCAGGCCCGATGGCCGCCAACATGCACAACGACTACGCCGATCGCAAGAACGGACGCAAGCCGGTAACTTACCCCCACCCGGACCTGGCCGACCTGCTCGGCGACACCTACGGCCTCATGATCTACCAGGAGCTGATGATGCGCGTCGCCCAGCGCGTGGCCGGCTACTCGGTTTCTGAGGCCGACAGGTTGCGCAAGGCCTGCGGCAAGAAGATCCGCGCCCTCATCGCCGCTGAGCGCGAGAAGTTCGTGGCCGGTTGCGTAGAGACCGGCTATGGTGCCGAGCTGGGCACCAAGCTGTTCGACATCATCGAGCCGTTCGCTGACTACGCCTTCGGCAAGGCCCACGCCTTCGGCTACGGCTACACCGCCTACCAGACCGCCTGGCTCAAGGCCAACCACCCGGTCGAGTACATGGCGGCCCTGTTGACTTCGGTGGCCGACGACAAGGACCGCACCGCGGTCTACCTGGCTGAGTGCCGCTCCATGGGGATCAAGGTGCTGGTACCGGACGTGAACGTCTCCATCGCCGCCTTCAGCGCCCTGCGGCCCGCAACCAGCGGGCACCACGACGAGCAGGGGAGCGGGGGATCGATACCGTTCGGGATGGCGGCGGTGCGCAACGTCGGCACGGGCCTGGTGGGCCACATCGTGGCCGAGCGCGATCGCAACGGGCCTTACCGCGACTTCTACGATTTCTGCTCCCGGGTGGACCCCACAGTGCTCAACAAGCGCAGCCTGGAATCACTGATCAAGGCGGGGGCCTTCGACTCGCTGGGGCACCCCCGCCAAGGCCTGTGCGTGGTCTTCGAGCAGATCGTGGAGCGCACCCTGGTGCGCCGACGCGAGGCCGAGGCCGGAATCATGACGCTGTTCGGTGCGCTGGGACTCGAGTCGGGGGGCTCCACTGGCGGGAGTGGGCACGGGGCTGAGGAGAGCGCCGAGCAAGATTACTTTGATGAGGCCAGGATCGCGATCCCGGACCTGGAGCTGGACAAGGCGCACCGGCTGGCTTTTGAGAAGGAGATGCTGGGCCTGTACGTCAGCGACCATCCCCTGATGGGAGTGGAGTCCGCCCTGCGGCGCCTCGCCGACACGAGCCTCGCCGAGCTGCGAGACGCGGCGGCCGCTGGGACGTTGGGCGAGGGCACGGTACGACTGGTGGGCGGCGTGGTCACCAGCCTCGCCCGCCGCTGGACCAAGGCCGGCAAGCTGATGGCCAACTTCGTGCTGGAGGACCTGGAGGCGGCGATGGAGGTGTTTGTCTTTCCCCAGGTCATGTCCGAGCAGGGCCACCTGCTGGAAGACGACGCCATCGTGTGCGTCAAGGCCCGCCTCGACACCCGTGAGGAGCAGGCCAAGCTGGTGTGCCTGGAGGTGACCCGACCGAACCTGGTCCCCGGCGGGACTCAGCCGCTGGTGGTGGCGCTCCCCTCCGGGATGGTCACCGACGCCAGGCTGGCCAGCCTGAGGAGCCTGCTCGCCGAACATCCGGGCGACGCGCCGGTGCATCTGGTGGTCGACGCCACCGAGCTGTGCCTGCCCGCGGACTTCAACGTCGACCCGCATCAGGGCGTGGTGGGTTCGCTGAGGGAGCTGTTCGGGTCGGGTGCGGTGACCTGCAGCGCCTCGTAGCTTGAGCCGCCTGCGGGCAGCGCGCACGCCCGACGTGGACCTCGGAGGGCAAATCAGGGTATCCTTGTAGGCAGACCAGAAGGGGAGTGGGCGAGCTGTTGGCAACGCAAGTCGAGACCATCGAAGTAGAGACCAAGGACTGTACCGCACTCAGCGACGGAGAGCTGGGCGAGATGGCGGATCTGTGCCATGGCGGGCCGGCGGGATTCGATATGGGTTTTTTGTCCAAGCAGCCCGAGGCGTGGGTGTTGGTGACCCAGGCTCGCATAGCGGACCGCCTGGTGGGGTTCTCGTTCTGTACTCTGGAGCGGATCGGCGGTACCCCCTCGATGCTGGTGGGGGTGGCCTCGACCAAGCCGTCCAAGCGCGCCGATGACATCTTGGCTTCTTTGATGGGAGACCAGTACCGCCGGGCAGTGCTCGCCTTTCCCGATGAGGATGTCCTGGTTGGGACCCGGATGATCGACCCGGTGGCCTACGCGGCCTTCGCTGGGCTCGAAGAGGTGGTTCCCCGTCCGGGCCACCGTGCCACCGGCGAGGAACGGGCCTGGGGACGCCGCCTGGCGAAGCGCTTCTGGGCGGAGGGGCGCATAGACGACCGCCGTTTCGTCATCGAGGGCAACGGCTCAGTTTGCGGGCTGTTGGAGCACAACGACACGACCAAGCCGGCTGACCCCGAGCTGGGCGAGCTATTTGCCGGCCTGGATCACGAGCGCCACGACTGCCTGGTGACCTTTGGGTGGGCCATGGCGGAGGACCTGGCTGCGCGTCGCCTCGGATCCTGAGACTCGCAGGCCTCACGGTTTGAGGGGCCCTACGGTTTGAGGGGCCCTACGGTTTGGGCAGGAGCGCTCCGACCGCCTTGTGGCAGTAGCCGTCCTGGGGGTGGGTGAGGGCAATGAGCAGGTATCGGGGTTGATATCCCAGCACTCGGGCCAGGACCTCGCCCGAAAGCCGGAGGCTGCCCGACGCTAGGGCCGCAGCCGCGACCCAGTCGTTGGAGACGGGCAACGAGTGGCCGAGCCCGTCCCACTCGAATCGGACCCTGACGATCTCGTTCTCAACCAGAAGCTGTGGTCCCTGGGTCGGGCGGAGCAACGACAGCGAAGGATGGGTGCCCGACATCTGCCAGAACCGGATGGATGGGCCCAGGAAGCCCAGTAGCGGGACGCGCGTCGGGGCCATCAGGGCTTCGAGGTAGGAACGTGCCCTTCTGTGCGCCACACGGCCCCCCGGCTCTGGTGGCCCGGCAAAGGCCGACGCCTCAGGGCGCGACGGGTCAACAGGGGCGTCGTCCTGTGCGACAACCGCCCTCGCGCTCCGGTAGGGCCGCAGAGCGGGAGCCTCAGCCGACGACTCCGGCCAGTGCCCGCGCACGAAGGCCCCAGTGTCGAGGTCGATTCCCACGCACTCGCCACGGGCGGCGTCGAGAACCATGAACTCGAACCCGGTGCCAGGCGGGACGACAGGGTCCTGAATCTGATTTGAAAGGGTGATTATTGTGCTCACGCCCTATATCGTGCCTCCTCCGGGCACCGAAGTGGTGGATGGTACCCAAAATTGCCAAACCTTCGCCTACTCGAGGGCCAAAATGGCTTGTCAGCCAGGCATCTGGACTCTGGACTCTGGACTCTGGACTCTGGACTCTGGACCAAACTGACGGGTGAATAGCCCCTCGGCACTCCACCGACGCCCGCACCACCGAGCGGGTTTGGGGGGCGCAGCCCCCTTCGGGGCGCAGCCCCCTTCGGGGCGCAGCCCCGAAGCTCTCAAGCAGCGCTT
>JBOGGT010000090.1:0-2280 GCA_050744225.1 Acidimicrobiales bacterium
GGCGGCCGGTTGTCGGGCGATACCCCTGACCGTCACGACCTAGCAGAGGCGGTCGCCGAGCAGCTGCTCGGCCGCTGGGGAGTGTTATTCCGGGACCTGGCCGTGCACGACGACCTGCGCATGCCCTGGCGTGAGGTCGTCCGGGCCTTGCGTCGCCTGGAGGACCGGGGGCTTATCATGGGGGGACGGTTCGTTTCCGGGTTCAGCGGCGAGCAATACGCCCTTCCGGAGGCGGCCGAGGAGCTGGGCCGGGTCCGGCGTGCCCCCCGCACCGGTGAGCGCGTGGTGGTCAACGCCACCGACCCGCTCAACCTGGTCGGCACGATCGTGCCCGGTGCCACCGTCCCTGCGGTGCGGACCAACCGGGTCGCGTTCGTGGACGGCCTTCCGGAGCCACCCCCGGAGCCCTTTCCGGAGGCGCAGCGGAACAAGCACGAGCACTTCGAGACGGCGTCGGGTCGGGCCGACCACGCCTGATATCCCCCCGGTGCTACTGCGCCTCCATGCTTCAGCTGGTGACGGTAACCTGTACCGCCCAGGGCTTCGAACACGAGGCCTGCGACACCTCGGACGTGCTGCAGCCACCCGACTTCGCGCTCAGCTCGGCCTTTCCGGGTTTCCAAGCCTTGAACTCTGCCACCAGCCCGCCCTCGCTGAGCTCCCCGAGCACACTCGGGTTAGACGAGGTTACGTCGTTGGTTGCACCAGGACCAAAGTCTCCGGGAGCAGGCTGCACCGCCAAGACTGTTCCGGTCTTCACGGTCAGGGCCTTTCCGTTGTCCTGGAAAGTAAGGATCAACAGCGGACCGGTGGTGGGCGGCGGGGAGTAGCCGGGCGCCGCCGGGCCAGACCCCGGTGGCTCTGGGCCGAGGTACGCACCGATTGGCGCGTGCTCCAAAGCGGCGGGGAGGTTGCTGGTCACCGTGGCCGCATCGAGAGTGACGGGCACCTGGTGCGCCGCGCCGCACTCAGCACCAATCGGGCGTTGCACAACCACCTGGACCTGCGAGCTGTCTTGATCGGCCAGCACCTGGTGCGAGTAGCCGTCGCAGGGCATGACAGCGATGTCGATGGTGGCTGAGTACCCGTCGGGGTTGCGCGAGACCATGTGCCAGGGCACCGAGACCTGCTCCAGGGGTATGCCTACCGAAGGTGCCACCCGTCCCGCGCCACCGCAAGGAGAAGGCCCGCCCTCGATATAGGTGAGGGCATCTGCGCCGCTGCGAGCGTCCATCACCCAGACCTGGTAGCCGTAGTCAGTGGGCGACGGGGCGGCCGTTGTCGGAGCGCTGCGGAGCAAGGGACAGTGGAACACTGCGACGTAGTTGGTGACCACGACCCACGCCAGACGCTGCTTGTAGGGCGTCGCAGCCGGCACCTTCGGGGCCACTGGGGAGCCGCTGCTGGCCATGGCTGTCAGCCCGGGCGGCTCATCGCTGGCCTTGGCGACCAGGTTCTGCGCGATGGTGACCCGGCCGAGGCCGACGACCAGGCCCCCTTGGCGGGCGGCCATCAGCGCTGCGTAGCCGTCAGAGTCCACCGACGCCAGCACGCCGCACTCCGCCTCATTCTGGGAGACCGAGGCCTTGTCCCCGGGCTTGGGGGGCGAAACCACGAGGTCGTTCCCGTCGAGGCTGAAGGACCGCTTCACCGCACCTCCACTTATCGACGTCGAGGCCGGACCCGACGCGCTTGGGCCGCCCTGCGATGCCGGACCAAGTTTGGACAGCCTGGGGAGGGTACAGGCCTGGGTGCGAGCACCCGGATTCGTGGACACGTTGGTAGTTATGGCTGGCGCGCCGCAGCCGGCGGCCACCAGGATCAGGAAACCCGCCAACCACCAGCGCGCCAAGGGTCGGATCACACCTACATTATCGGCGCGGTTTGCCACGGACATGAGGTCGGGGCAGCTGCCTGTGGGTCCGTCACTTCGAGCGCTTGAGGGCTACCCGGCCAGGCGAGCTCGACCAGGGCGTCGGCCACCGGCCGGTGCGGCGCGTCGCTGCCGTTGAAACATGTCCCAACCAGGTCGCAACCGGTCGCCCGGATCACCGGGTCGTTCGACCCCAGCATCTTCAGGCCCGTCTCGAGCGAGCCTGGGAGGGCAGCGGCTTGCCGGAGGGGCTTCCAGACCCCCTCGTAGGCGTCCGGGGACGTGACCTGGCGGGCGGCTTCGGCCGCTTGGCTGATCAGCCGGTCGAGGTTTGAGTTGTTCACCGCTCAGTCCTGCACCAGTTTGAGAAGCTTTGGGGGGGTGTGGAAGGTTGAGCGCGCTATACG